>JAYUJX010000673.1:0-3023 GCA_043764955.1 Polaromonas sp. | reverse complement strand
TGCTATATATTTTATAGTATTTGTAATGTATTTGATATTTATAACCACAAGAGGAGCATCATCATGAATGGAAAAGTAGCTTACGTCACCGGCGGTATGGGTGGCATCGGAACCGCCATTTGCCAGCGCTTGCACAAAGAAGGCTTCAAAGTCATCGCCGGTTGCGGTCCTACGCGTGACCACGCCAAATGGATCGCCGAACAAGCCGCTTTGGGCTACACGTTTTACGCTTCGGTGGGTAACGTTGGTGCCTGGGATTCCACGGTTGAAGCCTTCACCAAAACCAAGGCAGAGCATGGCATTATTGACGTGTTGGTCAACAACGCCGGCATCACCAAAGACCGTATGTTCTTGAAAATGACCCGTGAAGACTGGGATGGCGTGATCGAAACCAACCTCAACAGCATGTTCAACGTCACCAAGCAAGTGGTTGCCGACATGGTTGACAAAGGCTGGGGCCGCATCATCAACATCAGCTCTGTCAATGGCGAAAAAGGCCAAGCTGGCCAAACCAACTACTCGGCTGCCAAAGCTGGCATGCACGGTTTCAGCATGGCGCTGGCGCAAGAAATGGCCACCAAAGGCGTCACAGTCAACACCGTGAGCCCAGGCTACATCGGCACCGACATGGTCAACGCCATTCGTGAAGACGTGTTGGCCAAGATTGTTGCGACTATTCCTGTTAAGCGCCTGGGTAAACCGTCTGAAATCGCATCCATCATTGCGTGGTTGGCGTCAGAAGAAGGCGGCTACACCACGGGTGCGGACTTCTCGGTGAATGGTGGCCTACATATGGGATAAATAGGGGTTAATAACACTCTGACGTTATTAAAAAGGGAGTCATCGTTAGATTGACTCCCTTTTTTTGTTTCTACTTTTTGCGAGTTTATAAAATCACCACTTAGCCGGCAACTTCTTCAGCAACGTGATCTGCCTTGTATTGACTTGAATGTAGCCTCCGCGTTCCAAGTCTTTCATCAGTTTGCTGACCATTTCACGTGATGCACCTACATGCGCGGCAAGCTCTCCGTGGGTGATCAGGGGGTCGATTGTTTTGGGTATGTTGTCTTCGGCTGTTACTTTGCCTAAGTGGTTCAATGTTTGTGTTAGGCGCTCATACACATCCAGTAAAGCCATATCTCGTGCGGCTTGCGTGGCAGCGCGAGCGCGGACAATCGTTGTTTTCAGCAGTGAAATTGCAAATTCGCTGTTGACGCGAATAAAAGCAAGCACATGTGGATGTGGTACAACTGCGCACAGGCAAGGCTCCAGCGCTTCTACGGTGGCAGATCGAGTACCACCATCTAAGGACATTTCACCGAAAAAATCACCCGCCAATATGGTGCCTAAAGTGATTTCTTTGCCACTGGTGTCTGCACTGAAAACGCGTGCCCGACCTTGAATCAAAATATACAGCGCATCACCGATTTCGCCTTCGTTGACGATGATGGCACCTTTGCGAAAGCTGTGTTGCATCCCAAAATCTGCCAAAGTTTGCAGATCGACGCTTAAACGTGGTTTGGGTATAATGCGTGCCAAGGTATTTTTGAGGTCTTTCGTATTATTTTTCGAAGTCATTCGGCATTGTGCCATGCGAAATAAATGTTTATTCATTACTTATGTGAAATCTAAGCTAGGCGCTTAAGAACGCAATTTCTTGTGGTGTAAATCCCGCTTTCAAGCGGGCTTCAAGGTTAAACGGGGCCCTTAATTTGGGTGCAGCGTGGCGGTTGTGCAAGGTGGCGTAATGGTGCATGGGGTCAAATCCATCACGCCGGCAGAGCCACCGATACCAATGGTTGCCTATGGCGACGTGGCCAATTTCGTCTCGCAAAATGGTGTCTAAGATGTCAATGGCTTCGCTGGCGCGGGGTGTTTTCACCTTGCGCAGTTTGGTTTGAATCAGCGGGGTGGCATCCAAGCCGCGTGCTTCTAAAGTGCGAGGAACCAAAGCCATGCGGGCGACGATGTCGTCTTTGGTTTTCTCGCACATGGCCCACAAGCCGGTGTGTGCGGGGAAGTCACCGTATTCATAACCTCTGTTGTCGTCGTAAGCGATTGATTTCAAATGGTTTTGTAGCAGGGTGAAGTGATACGCCTCTTCTTTAGCAACTTGCGCCCAATCCTTGTAGTACTGTTCGGGCATGCCGTCGAAGCGCCAAATCGCGTCCAAAGCCAAATTAACCGCATTAAATTCAATATGGCAGATGGCGTGCATGAGGGCGGAATGACCAGCTGGCGTAAAAGGGGAACGTTTGTCTACATTCAGTGGCTCTAGTAATTCAGGTTTTTCAGGTAAACCTGGCTGAGTTTGGGTATCTTTTAGCTTAATTTTTGCTATATTATTAATAGCAATATAGGCAGGTAATACGCCGGCCATAGTCATTTTTTGCTCTATATTTGGGCTAATATAAGCATCGTAGGCGGTTTGGCGCAATTCTGGGGTGGCTGGCATACTTACAATTGTAGTTAATTCAACCCACGAGAGACCCTTTGGAAGACGACTATGGCAATTTACCAACTCGACGATTTAAGCCCACAACTCGCCGCTGGTGCGTGGGTGGCAGACAGTGCGCAAGTGATGGGCGATGTGCGCATGGCTGAGAACGCCAATGTGTGGTTTGGCACCGTGGTGCGGGGCGATTCTGAAACCATCACCATCGGAAAAAACACGAATATTCAAGACGCCAGCGTGCTGCACGCCGACCCAGGCAAACCGCTCATCATTGGTGACAACGTGAGCGTGGGGCATCAAGTGATGTTACACGGCTGCACGGTGGGTGATGGTTCGTTGATCGGTATTGGTTCTATTGTGCTCAACGGCGCGGTGATTGGTAAAAACTGCCTCGTTGGGGCGGGTTCGCTGGTCACAGAAGGCAAGGTCTTCCCTGATGGCAGCATGATTTTGGGTAGCCCAGCCAAGGCGGTGCGCGAACTTTCAGTCGAGCAACAGGCGGGTTTGTTGGGGATTGCAAAGCATTATGTTGAGAATGCCCAACGCTTTAAAGCTGGCTTGAAAAAGA
>JAYUJX010000672.1:0-3031 GCA_043764955.1 Polaromonas sp. | reverse complement strand
CGTTGGGGGCGCATATCAGCATCACCAAGTCAATTCCGGCACAAGCAGGCATGGGTGGGGGCTCATCTGATGCGGCTTCTACGCTTTTGGCGCTGAATCGGTTGTGGAAATTGAACCTATCCAAGCAACAGTTGGCTGATATTGGTCTGAAACTAGGTGCCGATGTGCCTTTTTTTATACACGGCAGCAATGCCTGGGTTGAGGGTGTGGGAGAGCAAATTACGCCGGTCAACATACCCAAAGCGCACTTTTTAATGGTCAAACCAGCCTGCGGACTGTCAACTCAAGCAATTTTTACGGACCCATCCTTGAAACGGGACTCGCGGAATGCTATAATTTCAGGCTTTACTGCTCACCCATTTAGCTTCGGCCAAAATGATTTGCAAACTGTTGCTCAAAAGCTGTGTCCTGATGTGAGCACCGCTTTACATTGGCTGGAAAAACTGGGTTTACAGCCACGGATGACAGGTTCAGGTAGCGCAGTTTTTGCGCACGTGAACGAGAGTGGCAGTGAAATGGGTAAGTTTGTTGAGTTTAAAGATACGCCGAAAGGCGCTATTGTTAAACTTTGCAGCAATTTGGCGGAGCATCCGCTGAAAAGCTGGGCAAACTGAAGAGAGTGAGATGAGAAGATACAGAAGATACAGAAGATACAGAAGATTTTCGGTGGTTGGTCAGAATTAAGCAGTTTCGATTGCTAAGTTTTGTTCAACAACCAGTGTAGGGGCGTCGCCAAGTTGGTTAAGGCACTGGATTTTGATTCCAGCATGCGAAGGTTCGAGTCCTTCCGCCCCTGCCAAATATTTTTTCAGCACAAAAGTGCTGATGATTTTCAGTACAAGATGTACTGATGCTCTTATTCAACACATGCTGTGTTGATGTTTAGTGCACATGTCGTGCTTATTTTTTGCCAATTTTTATGTCGCAAGCCCACACGCCTGACTTTTTGGTTTTCACTGGCAATGCTAACCCTGGCATGGCCGCTGAAATTGCGCAACATCTAGGCATTTCGCTCGGTGCAGCCGATGTGGGCCGCTTCTCTGACGGCGAAGTTACCGTAGAAATCAAACAAAACGTGCGTGCGCGTGATGTGTTTGTGGTGCAATCTACGTGCTCCCCCACCAATGAAAATTTGATGGAATTGCTGATCATGGTTGACGCGCTCAAACGCGCTTCCGCCGAGCGTATCAGCGCCGTGATTCCTTACTTCGGTTATGCCCGTCAAGACCGCCGCCCGCGCTCAGCACGTGTGCCCATCACCGCCAAAGTGGTTGCCAACTTGCTACAAACCGTCGGCGTGTCACGTATTTTGACCATGGATTTACATGCAGACCAAATTCAAGGCTTTTTCGATATTCCCGTAGACAACATCTACGCCTCACCTGTTTTACTGGGGGATTTGCGCCAGAAAAACTACGAGGATTTGATCGTTGTGTCGCCTGATGTGGGTGGTGTGGTTCGCGCGCGCGCATTAGCCAAACAGCTCGGTTGCGATATGGCGATTATCGACAAGCGTCGCCCAAAAGCAAATGTCTCTGAAGTCATGCACGTGATTGGCGACATTGATGGCCGCAACTGCGTCATCATGGACGACATGATCGACACCGCCGGCACGCTGGTCAAAGCCGCTGAAGTTCTGAAAGAACGCGGCGCTAAAAAAGTTTACGCCTATTGCACACACCCTGTTTTCTCTGGCCCCGCCATTGAACGCATTCGCTTGGGGGATGCTTTGGATGAGGTGGTGATCACCAACACCATTCCACTTTCAGCTGAAGCAGCTACATGTAAAAAAATTCGCCAACTCTCCGTCGCGCCATTGATTGCTGAAACCATTCAGCGCATTGCCAGCGGTGAGTCGGTCATGCGTTTGTTTGACGATCAAGAGCAAAATCTTTTTTGATTTTGAGCTGATGGTCAACAACAAGTAGATCGCAAAAAATAAGTTAATTTTTTGTTGGTCTTTTTTAAACCGGAATCACACTGGTCGCGGTGGGTTCCTTGTCTAGGAGTTAATTATGAAATTCGTCGCTTTTGAGCGCGCAAAGCAGGGCACGGGTGCGAGCCGCCGTCTGCGTATCTCCGGTCGCACACCGGGTATTATCTACGGCGGTTCAGGCACACCTGAACTCGTTGAACTTGACCACAATGCATTGTGGCACGCCTTGAAAAAAGAAGCGTTCCATTCAGCTATTTTGGACATGGAAAAAGACGGAAAAGCCAGCAAAGTTTTGCTGCGCGACGTGCAATACCACCCCTTCAAGCAACTCGTCTTGCACATCGACTTCCAACGCGTTGAAGCCGACCACAAGCTCACCATGAAAGTGCCTTTGCACTACAGCGGTGATGAGTTGTCGCCAGCCGTGAAAACTGAAAACTGCATCGCCAACCACGTGTTGACTGAAATTTTGGTGTCTTGCCTCCCAGCAGACCTGCCAGAATTCATCGCCGTTGATTTGAGCGGTTTGAAGAAAGGTTCTTCATTGCACCTGAACGACATCACTTTGCCAAAGGGCGTGTCTGCAGTCACCCATGGCGTGAAAAACCCAGTGTTGGTGTCTGTTGTCGTTGTGGCAGCGCCTGAAGTTGTGGTTGCTGACCCAGCAGCTGACGCTAAAGCAGCGAAAGCCGGCGCCAAGCCAGCAGCCAAAGCACCAGCCAAGAAATAATTTAAACTTTTTATTTAAAGTTCAAAACTATTTTTTAATGCTGAAAGCCCACTTCGGTGGGCTTTTTTTTGCCCCGATAATCTACCCATGATCAAACTTTTTGTTGGCCTAGGGAATCCAGGCCCAGATTACGCAGCCACGCGGCACAATGCCGGATTTTGGTGGATTGATGAGTTGGCACATCAGCTCAAAGTCACGCTCAGCATGGACAAAAGCTACCACGGCTACGTGGCACGCACCACGGTGGATGGGCAAACCATTTGGCTGCTGCAACCTCAAACCTTCATGAACTTGTCGGGTAAAGCTGTCTCAGCCTTGGTCAAATTTTTCAAGATCAAGCCCGAAGAAATCTTGGTCGTGCATGA
>JAYUJX010000671.1:0-3040 GCA_043764955.1 Polaromonas sp. | reverse complement strand
CGATACACTCATTTTCAAAGCTCTTCAGCCAGCCATGCGCTCACCTGCTCAGCCACCCACGGTCCGTCGTCCAGCGGCAGGTCGTGCCCGGCGCTGCTGTGGACGCGCAGATCGCATTGCCAATGGTTTGCCAATGTTTTGGAGCAATTGACCGAGACCAGATGATCCTGTTCACTGGTCAACAACAATGTGGGGACAGGTGGTTTGACCCGGGGTGCATGAAAGCGTGCAGATGCGATCAGTTGTCTGACTGCGTTGCTGCGCGAGACGGGGGTTTTCTGTCGCAGTACCAGCCACAGCGACAAGACATCGTCATGTGGCTGATTGCTTGTCAGGTACAGAATAGTGCGCTCCCAAACCTCAGGCGCAGCACCCAACAGGCTGAGTTTTAGCAACAGGGCGTAATTTGCAGGCAGTAGGCGATGGTGAAAAGGGCTAAAAGGTCGCATGCTGGTATTGATGAGCACCTGAGCAGTCACCTCTTGTGGGTACATTTCTGACCATGCTACCGCAACCATGGCGCCCATGGACATGGCCAGAATGTTGTAGGGTGGGGCGATGTTGCGGGACACGAGCTGTGTGCGGCAGTGTGCCACCATGTTCTGTATCCGCAGGGGGCTTCGCTGTTGATTGAGGCCACCATTGCCGGGTAGATCCAGTGCAATGGTATGGGTATCAGGCAGTGCTTGCCGAAACTGTCCGAGAAAATCCCCCCAGTGCCGGCTTTCCCGTGTCAGACCGCGAAGTAGTATCCATGTTTGCATGGGGTGTCAGTACCAGTCTTGCAGTGCCTGCGCATGGTGGCTGGCGCGGGTATCTGGTTTTGGCAGCCAAAGTGCGTGTCCGCAGGCCGCGCGCGATAAAAAGTCCAGCAACAACTGGTGTTGGCGCAGCACCCGTTGCTGCCGATGTTCAATCAAGGGGTTGAAAATGCCGTGACGCGAGAACAACTGGCGCGGGTTCTTCTTTACCCACAGCCAGGAACCCATTTCCAAGGTGAGCGGCAAAAATATGCGTTGCTCCTGAGCACAGGATTGCATGTATAAATGGTCCCAGAGATCGCCGTGTGCCAGATACTGCAGGCTTTGGGGTTCGATGATGTAGCGGTGGTGGCAGTTGGTCTGAACAAAAATGCTTTTAAGTGCATGCATTTCCGCCAAGTGTGCGATGGGTGCACGCCGGTGCGCGTAGGGAAACCAGATGCGATCCCGGGAGCCAAAGCCCGAATGGCAATCCACCGAAACGCTGAAATCACGGCTTAGCAACTCAGCTTGCACAACTTCACACACAGCCTGATTTTCAATTTCCATAGCTTTCGACTTGGGGCCACGGTACCAAGGCAAGCCGGCGCTGATACGTTGCCCGCCCACCATAAAGGGCACCGAATCACGTGCCTCTACGGGTGAGTTGCGCATCAGGTCGACGCCGTTCGGGTTGGCTCGTGTGCCCAACGCCATGCCACCGGGATTGACGATGGGCATGAACACCAGTCGGACCGATTCAAGCTGCTTGTGCAGGGTGCTGTCCCATTGCAGTCGCATGACCAGACTTTGAAGGTAGGCAATCACCACGCCAGCACCGATACGCTCCAGCCCATGCACCCCTCCGAAATAGCCCACAGCGGGTACTTTGGGGTCGGGGTTTCCCAGTGCGATGACATGTACCGGGTAGGCGTCGCCTCCCGGCAGCTTGACTTCACAGACAACACGTGTTTCCAGCTTGCCAGCACCCAATTCGATGATGCGTTCAAGTGCGGCCAGTTCGGGTAGATTAGAGGGCGTCACAGAGGCCGGGAGCATGAGGGTAGAGAAGGTAGAGAAGGTAGAGAAGGTAGCATAGCAACAGAGCATACACGCGCTGTTACAGAAAAAACAACTGCAGTGCCTGCGTGTGTCGTTGTTTTGCACAGAGGTAAAAAGGCAATCGTTTTGACATGAAAACGTCACCTGAGGGTGTTATCGCGCGAAACAAATAATTTCAGTTTATTGAGCACCGACACCATGTTGCACAAATTTTCTTTCTTTCGTGGGATTGTCATTTTCACCTGCCTTATCGCGGGAATTCTCGAATTCTTTGCCTTGCAACGTGTACGCTTGCAGAGCCGTCTCACAAACTTTTAGTGTTTATCGTGGCTTGATTCGTCCAATCGAGACGCCGCGTAAAAACGCCATCAGTTCACGGTCAACTTCCAGTCTGGCGACAAGTGTGACAGCTTGCACAAGGTCACGTGTGGCTCCAATACGCGTTTGCATACCGGTAGCTTGATCCAGCCAGTGTTGCGCACGCTTTTTCGGTAAAAGGGAATCAAGTGCTTCAATACCGTAACGAATTTGCTTGGCCTGGATGCGAGCTTGGTGCTGACTGTTGACGTCATTTGTGGCTTGAGTGGTATTGGCATCCTTGAGGGCGAGCTTGAACTGCTTATGCAGCTTGTCGATACGACGCCTAGCCCACGGGCGCAACGATTCATCCTGTTTCAACGCTGACTCGCTCAGCGCTGACGCTGTGGGTGCATCCGCCAGCCAGCGGGTGATGGCCAGCAAACTCACACCCACCGCTGGTTCATGCAGTGCGTATCGAACGGCTTTACGCTGGAGCTGTGTGGCATGTATCAGAGACTGATTCATAGACCGCCAAGCTTCTGCGCGATGCTTGTCCCCTGCCGAATAGACATCCGCCAGAGGCGGGAGCGTGTCGATGCGGGCGACATCCAAGTCACGCAGTTCACCTAAGAAGCTCAGCATCACCTTCAGTGCCTGCCAAGATGGCAACTCACCCCCCGCAAAGACAGGCTTGAACAGCCGCACAGCACTTCTGAAGCGTCGCCAACCGACGCGGGCTTGGTGCACCACTTCAGGGTTCTCCGAGCTGCGCAGCGCGTTCAGGTTGGTGGTGAACTGGCAGAACATTTCACGCAGCACGCGTCTTGCGGTCTCAGACAATGGCAGTTTGGACGACAGCTTGGGATGCTGGGCGCGCAGCGGCGTGTCCAAGCCATCCTGTGCCAAGGCATAGCCGCGCCCTGATTTGCTGATGGTCA
>JAYUJX010000670.1:0-3042 GCA_043764955.1 Polaromonas sp. | reverse complement strand
ATAAACCGAGCGTGAAGCGCTCTGACTTGGTTTGACGGGTTTACCCGCCGAGCCAAGTCATAGTTCCGGTCAGAGCGCATATCCCAATCGACTAAACTTACAAAGTTGAAATTTCAAACGGAAGAACAGTTCCGGTCAGAGCGCATATCCCAATCGACTAAACTTGTTTATTGAAGCTTTGCAAAAATTATGTAGTTCCGGTCAGAGCGCATATCCCAATCGACTAAACTGTCCTGCAAGTTTGGTATTGTCGCAGATACGTTCCGGTCAGAGCGCATATCCCAATCGACTAAACTGCCGCCTTAACCACCCCGTTCGACCCAGAAGTTCCGGTCAGAGCGCATATCCCAATCGACTAAACTTAGTTACCGCCACCTGAAGTGTCTTCAGCAGTTCCGGTCAGAGCGCATATCCCAATCGACTAAACTTATCGTGTTGAGTTCCCTCAACTTCGCCGAGTTCCGGTCAGAGCGCATATCCCAATCGACTAAACTGCGTGGCTCGATGGTCACAGCACACACGGCGTTCCGGTCAGAGCGCATATCCCAATCGACTAAACTAGGACAGCGGTAACTCCTTGATAATAAAAGGATTTATCGCTGTTGAGGTTTAAGAAAATCATGTGTGACTAGAATAAATCGAATTGATCTGGCGATTTATTTGCAGGTTGTTTTGCTTGTCCGTGGAAAGAAATGATGCGTTCGTACTGTTTATCAGTGAATTGCAATAGATTCACTTTACCACCATTCGGCAGCCCAGATTCAACACGTTTGCACAGCGTGTCTATTTGCGCTTGACTGGTGCAAAACCGCATATAGACGCTGAATTGGCTCATTTCAAAGCCAGCATCTAACAAACCATTGCGAAACTCAGTCGCGGCTTTGCGCTCGGCTTTTTCGACCACGGGCAGGTCAAACATCACCACAATCCACATCAGTCGGTATCCAGAGAGCATGGCGTGGTGTCCATTCCCTATTCGTCGCCCAAAGCAGCGGCTAGTGCCAGAGGTAAACCTGGCAGGGGCAGCTCTAGTTTGTCGCGCTCACCAAGGTAAACCTGTGCAAGCGAAGTACATAACTTTTGAACACATACCATCACTGGCGTCGCACCCGATGCGGTTTGCATATCGTCATACAGCGTACGCACGAGTGCGCGTTTGGTTTCAGGGCTGACCTCTTTCTCGCCGTTGCGGTGTAATTGCCATACTTTTAAATCCATCATGGGACGAAACGGCTCCATCAGATCGTCTACCAATCGCATGGCGTTGCTATCGTTACTGTGGTGCAGACCAATACTGGGGTGTAAACCGGCTGCTATTACTGCTCTAGCGGTTGTGGCACGTAGGACTGTGTAGCCATAGTTCAGCAGTCCATTGATGCCGCCGCCGTTCTGGTCACGTCGGAATTCGTTGCCAAATAGCAAAGTCCAATAGCGCCGCGCACCTTGCGCTTCAAGGTTTTCAGGGTCGCCGCTTTTAACTTTTGCTGCTAATGCTGTTAAAGGTGCAGAAGGCGCACCTGTAGCCTCTAGCGCAGCACCTTGTTGCTCAAGTTTTGAGCGCACTACATGCGCCCAAAGCCTTTTGTGAGTGGGTTGACTGGCCGCTATCTGCATCTCTATGCGTTTGGCTTGCTCAAAGTTGCCTTCAATGGGTAGCAACATACCTACAGCGTTGTGGTTTGCCGCGCAAAGCACAAAGGGTGCGCCACGCTTAGCTAAAGCCACCAATAGGTTATTTGTGTAGCTCAAGCCGTGCGCGTTGGCTATAACGGCAGCAATGTCGTCTAGCGGTACTTGACCCAGTTCTTTGCGTTCACCTTCCGTATCTTGCACCACCATGAAGCCACGGTGCATAAATAGGTGCCGTCTATCATCGGCCACTTCAACAATGCGGCCAATCATGCTGGTTACTCCTTAAATCCGGGGTCGCGAAGTTCGCCGATGGGTGATAGCGTGACGCGACGGGCTTTGGTTTTTTGCAGTGACCCAGCCAGTTTGGTTATGTATGCGAATGCGTCGGCCTTATCACGGCTTCTTGCATCCACATTAGCTTCTCGTAACCCAGCAAAAACCATTTGCCCATTGTTGGCGCTGACTTTAACGAATCTCATCAAATGCATGTTGCCATTAATCTCCATTCTCACCACATCATCAATCACCAGCCGCATTACCAGTGGCGCTCTATTTTGTCCTAGCGTGGGGTGACGCAATTGCTTAAAGCCGGCTTTGTGCACGATTTCATAAGCCTGAAAGGTTGATATCACATCGCCTTGCCACTTGCCAGTTTCGCCGCGTGTGATTTCTATGCAGTAGTTGCTGCCGCCAATATAGCCTTTGTAGGGAAGAGCTTGTCCTTCAGCATTTGTACCGTGACGAAGAGGTTGGGTCGGTTCGGTCAGTCGAATTAGATTCGAAATTTCTCGCCCATCAGTGCCGTCCGCTTTGCGTTTTTGTTTGATGATGCCATTTCGCGTGATGCCATAAGTGGTTTCCTCCATCATAGAGCCCTCGTAGCTATGGTCTGGCTTATGGCTTACATAGATATTGTTAACAGCACGCTCAACATGTGCGCGGTAGCTGTCCCACGGCAACGGCATGTTATCCACCAACCGATTAAGTTGCCTCTCACGCACACTGGCGCTAGCCGTTGCAAAGCGTTGCAGCATCCCTTGATCTGTTACGCCAATCACACAAGCATCCACAGCATGATGTCGGTGGTCGTTACGGTTTTTGTCTCCAGTCAGGCTTAATACATCGTTCAAACCAAACTTACCACGCAGCATTGCTGTCATCTGTCCAGGAATCGCGCGGGTGTCTTGTGGACAAATCAAGCTCACATATTCACGAGCGATTTTGCTGAGGTGTTTGGTGTCGTTCAAAGCGCGAGCTAAAAATCCCTTGTCTTCTTTTAACCAGCGTTGCAAGCCATCTTCTGCAAAACGATATCGTTTTGATTTTGGCATCAATTCTGCGCGTTGCAAAATCGCTGCAAAGTCAAACCCGCTTTTGCTTTGCTTACCAAACGCTTCCCAAGGTGTGTTG
>JAYUJX010000669.1:0-12294 GCA_043764955.1 Polaromonas sp. | reverse complement strand
GATACTTGGGTTGGCTTCCGACACCCAGACTGGCTACGGAGATTAGTTGATCAAACGACACTTTGTTGGACTCCTTGTTGCTGTTGAGGGTATAAAAGCAATGACTATGCAGTCAATTACTTAACTTGATTGTATTGATAGCATTCATTCTGCCGAATAGTATCACCTCTAATGTTTAGTCACACGTATTACCCATGACAACTTTTCGTCAGCCAGATGCATCAGTTGTTCCTGTTGCCGTTCCGGTTACCAGACCAGTTATAACTATACGTCTGTGCGCCGCCCTGGTCGCCATTTACCTGCTTTGGGGAACCAGCTACCTGGCCATCAAGCAGGCCGGTGCCGAATTACCGCCGCTCTTGCTCGTGGGTTTGCGCAACCTTGCAGCAGGTGTTGTTCTATTCGGTCTTGTACAAGTTCAAGGCAGGTACTGGGGCGCACCTCGCTTGTGGCTAAACGCCGCCCTCGTCGGTGTGCTGATGATTTCTGTCGGCGCCGTGTTACTGGCCATGGGAATCACGCTGGTGGCTTCTGGTTCAGCGGCGGTCATCTTTGCAGGCGTGCCGATTGTGGTGTGTGGTTTTATGGCGTTGACTGGGCAACGTGTAACTGTTGCGCAGTGGGTCGGAACCGGGATTGGCGTGTTTGGTTTGACGCTCTTGAACCAGAATGCGCAAGGCGCGCTGGAGCAACGCGGCATGTGGCTTATTTTGTTCTCCGTGGTGGCCACCGCTGCATCGGCAGTGATGATGAGCCGACTACCCATGCCGCAAGACTTGATTGTGTCGACCAGCATTCAGATGCTGGCGGGCGGCGGTGTGGCGGTGATCATCGGTTTACTCATCGGCGAACGACTGGTGCCGCTCAGCACTCAAGCTTTCATGGCATGGCTTTACTTGAGCCTGTTTGTGTCGGTCATTGGTTATTTGTCTTACACTTATTTGATGGTGAAAACCGGGCCCGTAGTAGCCAGCAGCTACGCTTATGTCAACCCACCGGTTGCACTGCTGGCAGGTTCCTGGTTACTGGGCGAGCATATTTCGAGCATGGCCCTTATTGCCACAGGCATTGTGCTAGTGGGAGCCATGACGGTGTTGTTTGCCACAACGCCCAAAACCCAATCTGTGCCAATGGCAGGAATTGACTAGGAATTTATGACTGAATTTGATTACATCATCGTGGGTGCCGGTACTGCCGGCTGTGTGTTGGCCAACCGTTTGAGTGAAGACCCGAACAACAGCGTGTTGCTGCTGGAGGCCGGCGGCTCGGATCGCAGCCCCTTGATACAAGTGCCGCTTGGCTACGGCGTGACGTTCTCGCATCCTAAGTACAACTGGGTGTACGATACCGAACCCGACGCCGGCATGGGTGGTCGCACGGCTTATTGCCCGCGCGGCAAGGTTTTGGGTGGCAGCAGTTCGATCAATGCCATGGTGCACATACGTGGCCACAGGGGGGACTTTGAGGACTGGCGTGACGCTGGCAACCCAGGCTGGGGCTGGGACGATGTGTTACCGTATTTCAAAAAATCAGAAGACCACACATGGGGTGCCTCGGCGTTCCACGGCGCGGGCGGTGAGCTGCGTATCAGCGATTTCAGCGACAAGGTTCATCCGCTGTGCCGCACATTCATTGAAACCGGCGCTGCCCTAGGTTGGAAGAAAACCCGTGACTTCAATGCAGAAACCTTTGACGGTATCGGGCTGTGGCAAATGGCCATTCGAAACGGCGTGAGGGAATCTACCTCCAATGCGTTTCTCAGACCCGTCATGGGGCGCCCCAACCTACAAGTAATCACGCACGCTCAAGTCACCAAGATCGTGCTGCAAGCCAAGCGAGCCGAAGGAGTGGCCTGCCTCGTGAATGGCAACCTGCAGAACTTTACCGCGCGCCGCGAAGTCATTGTGGCGAGCGGTTCCATCAATTCACCACTTTTGCTTCAGCTCTCCGGCATCGGAGATTCCGCCTTGCTACAGTCAGTAGGCATCAACCCGCAGGTGCATTCACCGAAAGTTGGACAGGGTTTGCAGGATCATGTTTGTGTGTCCTACTTTTTCAAGTCTAAAGTTCCCACCCTCAACAACGATCTGTACCCGTTGTCAGGCAAGCTCAAAGCAGGGTTGCAGTATTTGTTTGGAAAGCACGGTCCGCTTGGCATGAGTGTGAACCAGGCTGGGGCTTTTGTGCGCAGCCGGGCGGGTCTGGATCGACCAAATATGCAACTGTATTTCAACCCCATCAGTTATTCGGCAGATGCGGTCAAACCAGGTAGGGTACGCAATCCTGATCCGTTTCCAGCCTTTTTAATCTCGTTCAACACTTGCCGCCCCACTAGCCGGGGCAGCGTACAAATTCGCTCTGCCGACCCCATGGCCAAACCAATCATACAAACCAACTATTTGTCTACCGCGCAAGACATTCAGGACGTATACGAAGGATCTGAATTACTGCGCCGCATAGCGGCCACTCAACCACTAGCAGATGTGGTTGAGAGCGAACATATGCCAGGTCCACTGACCCAAACCCAGGAACAGGTGATGGAAGATTTCCGCGCGCGCGGTGGCTCTGTCTATCACCCGTCTTCCACCTGCACCATGGGGGCTGACAGCACCAAGTCGGTGGTAGATGCACGACTTAGAGTGCATGGCGTGACCGGCTTGCGTGTGGTTGATGCCTCGGTTTTCCCATTTGTTACTTCGGGCAACACCAATGCACCGACCCTCATGGTGGCCGAAAAAGGGGCCGACATGATTTTGCAAGACCAGCACTAAAACTTGCCCAAACTTTAACTTTTTTTAACCAAAGGCCAAAACCATGAGCACTGCATTTCAAGCCCTAATTCTCGATCAACAAGACGGCAAAACTCTTGCCTCCGTCGCACAACTGCACGACCAAGATCTGCCTGCGGGCGACGTGTTGGTGCAAGTGGACTATTCGAGCATCAACTACAAGGACGCCATGGCCGTGACCGGCAAGGGAAAAATCGTTCGCCAATTCCCCATGGTGCCCGGCATTGATTTCGCCGGTACTGTGCTTGAGTCAAACGTACCCGCTTACCATCCCGGCGACAAAGTAGTTTTGACCGGCTGGAGCGTGGGCGAGCGATTCTGGGGTGGCTACAGCCAAAAGCAGCGCGTGAAGGCTGAGTGGCTGGTGCCAATGGCAAAAGGTATGGATAGCCTGACCGCCATGACTTTGGGCACCGCCGGCTTGACCGCTATGCTATGCGTGATGACACTGGAAGATGCGGGCATCACTGCAGGAAAAATATTGGTGACTGGTGCCAGCGGCGGCGTGGGTAGCGTAGCCATTGCCCTGCTAGCCAAATTGGGTTATGAGGTGACTGCCTTGAGCCAGCGCCCAGACGAGTCGCGCGACTACCTCACTCGCCTGGGTGCGAAAGACGTGATTGGCGGACCCGAGTGGGCCGAAAAACCTGCCCCGCTGGGCACGCAGCGTTGGTCTGGCGCTGTGGACGTGGTTGGCGGCACGACGCTGGCGCGCATCCTGAGCGAGCTGGATTATGGTGGTGCCGTAGCTGCCTGTGGCCTTGCTGGCGGTTTTGGTTTGGACACCACCGTTATGCCTTTCATTTTGCGGGGTGTGCGTTTGCTTGGTGTCGATTCGGTTATGTGTCCGTTTGGGCGCCGCACTGCCGCTTGGGCACGCCTAGCCAAAGCCATGCCAGCAAGCGCCCATAAGGACATACAGCGTGTGGTTGGGCTCGGCGAAGTCAGTGCCATTGCCAACGAGATGATGGCAGGTCGGGCACATGGCCGTGTGGTGGTGGATGTCAACCTTTAAGATCAAGAAGAGTTTCACCATGACATCATCGCATCATCGCCTTGACGCATTGCTGCGTCCTCGATCTATTGCCATCGTGGGTGCCAGCGCCCGCGATGGCAGCTTTGGCAAAAATCTGTACCAATCAATTCAGTCGCTGGGATATGCTGGCGAAGTTCATTTAATCAACCCAAAATACGATCAGATCGACGGTATGCCCGCTTATCCCTCGCTGGACGCATTGCCCGTGCCGGTGGACTGCGTGGCCATGGCGATTGCCGACAGCGCCCTGCCAAGCGCCTTAACGGCGGCGGCACAAGCCAAGGCTAAATCCGCTGTGTTGTTCGGACGCGCTTACGGTCAAGGCGCAAATGGGCAGGAACTGACGCACACCTTGGCATCTATTGCAGCAGACGGTAGCATGCATTTGTGCGGCGGCAATTGCATGGGTTATGTCAATTTGGTAGATCAGTTGCAAATGACTGGTTTTCCGTTTTCCACCTTGAAGGAGCCTGGTGGCGTGGCACTGATTTCGCACAGCGGCTCAACCTGGTCCGGCATAGTAGGTAATTTGCGCCAATTGCGCTTCAATTACGCAATCTCAGCCGGGCAAGAGTTGGCGACCGGCGTGGTGGACTATATCGATTTCATGGTGCAACAGGCTTCGACGCGCGTCATTTGCCTGGTGCTGGAAACGGTTCGCCAGCCCGATAATTTCATCACCGCGATTGACAGGGCTCGCCAGCGTGGCATTGCCGTCATCGCACTTAAACTCGGGCGCAGTACGCGAGGGCAGGAATTTGCCAAGTCGCACAGTGGCGCCATGTCTGGCAGCGCAGATGTGTACGATGCAATTTTTGAGCGCCACGGTGTAATCGGAGTGCGCTCGCTCGATGAATTGATGGACACTGCGGAGTTGTTTGCAGCTCCCAGAAGTCCGCACAATGGCTTGATCGGTCTGGGCTGCGACTCGGGTGGTGAACGCCAGTTAATTGCCGACTTGTCAGAACCATTGGGCGTGCCTTTTGCTACGCTGTCTGAGGAAACCGTTGCGCAATTGCGTGCTCTGCTGGACCCGGGCATCGAGGCGACAAATCCGCTGGACTATTGGGGTGACGGCAAAGATGTAATAGCCGATGCTCTGCTTGGCCTAGCCGCCGACCCATCAGTTGGCACACTGGTGATGGCTACCAACATTCCCGATGGCCAGGACTTCACTTACGCTTGCTCCAACGCCTTGGAAAAAACCTTTGCTGGGACCACCAAACCAGTGGTGCTGATGGGCAACGTGGCAAACACAATGTCGCCCGCTGAGTCTCTGCGCTACCGTAAACTGGGCATCCCGGTGCTGATGGGCACTGAGACCGCACTACGTGCGCTCAAACATTACGCCAATTTTCATACACCACCAGCGCCTTTAGGCGAACAAGCAATCAGCGCCGCCATCGCCCCGGAGCGCATAGCCTTTTGGCGCGGGCAACTGCAGGATGCAGCAAAACGCGGCAGCACATTACAAAGTTTTGCGCTGCTGGAAGACTTCTGTTTACCTGTTGCGGCCAGTATCAGCACCGTCAATTTATCAGATGCGTTGTTGTTTTCAGCCGCCAAGGGTTATCCTCTGGTCGCTAAGATTGACGCACCCGATGTGGCCCACAAGTCAGACATTGGTGGTGTCATTCTGGGCATTTCCAGCGTTGATGCGCTAACCGCAGCTTTTATCAAACTGCAGAAAATTGCCCCCGGACCGGTGCTGTTGCAACAGCAAATGTCAGGCACTGAACTGATTCTAGGCATGAAACATGACTCGCAGTTTGGCCCTGTATTCACGGTGGGGTTTGGTGGTATTTTTGTAGAAATTCTCAAAGACTTTGTCACCCTGCTGCCAGGGGCTGACGCCGCGTACATTGGTGCCAAGCTAAGTAGTCTGAAGACCTATCCCCTGCTCTGCGGAGCCCGTGGCCGGCCTATCACAGACATGGCGAAATTGGTGAAAATCGTGCAAGGCTTCATGGTCATGGGTCTTGCCTTACAAGACGATCTGGCCGAGATCGAAATCAATCCGCTTTTGGTCGATGGCAATCGCATGGCTGCAGTCGATTTACTTGTTATTCCACGTCAAAAGGTGACCCTATGACCACAACCACCCCTCCGGCCGTACTGGTCGAAACAATTGGTCGCGTCGGCGTTATACGTCTCAACCGTCCACGCAAGCTCAACGCCATCAATGGCCAGATGATAGAAGAAGCCACACAGGCACTCAAGGCATTTTCAACCGATCCTGCGATTGGTGCGATTGTGTTGTGCGGCGAGGGTCGCGCCTTTTCTGCCGGGTTCGATTTAAAAGAACTGGCCGAACAAGGCATCAGTACCGCCGAACAATGGGGCGAGGTGTTGCGCGCCGATTTTGACTTTGTGATCCAATTCTGGGACTGCCCCAAACCCACAGTGGCCGCCATCCACGGCCACTGTATTGGCGGAGGCATGGAACTTGCGGTGTCCTGCGACTTGACCGTAGCCGACGTCGATACACGAATGGGTGAGCCGGAGATGAAGTTCGGTTCCAGCATTGCGGCGCTGGTTTTACCGTGGCTGATTGGCCCCAAACAAGCCAAAGAACTGCTGCTCACCGCTAGCGACCAGATTACTGCACAGCGCGCTTATGAGCTAGGGCTGGTCAACGAGGTCTCTCAAGATGGCAAACACATTGAGCGAGCCATCGAGCTGGCGCAGTCGATGGCCGGTTATGCGGCTCTTTCGGTACAACTCACCAAACGCGCCATCAACCGCAGCTTGGAGATTGCCGGCATGCGCCAGGCGCTGCTGGCCGCAGTCGATACAGCCACATTAATTGAAGCTAACGTGCGCCCTGAAAACGCCGAGTTCGAACGGATTCGTAAAACCGAAGGCATGCAGGCCGCGCTGGCCTGGCGCGACGGCAAACTCTAAACAGCTGCAATTTTTACTCCCAAACTATAGACTAAGGACAACAACATCATGACGACAACATTACAACTCAACATCGGCTTTATCGGCCTAGGTAGCTTGGGCGAAGGTCTTTGCCACAACTTGGTCAAAGCGGGCTTTCCCGTGACCGTCACCGACCTGAACAAAAGCGCTGCCAAGCGACTGCTGGATGCTGGCGCTGCTTGGTCTGATGACGTGGCTGGCGTGTGCCGCAAGGCCGACGTGGTGATCACTGTTTTACCTTCGCCAGCAGTGTCACGTAAAGTCGTGGAAGGTGCTGGTGGCGTTTTCGAGACGCTGCGCTCGGGAGGCATCTGGATCGAAATGAGCACCACTGATGTCGAGGACATTCAGCGTCTGGCTAAGTTGGCAACTGACAAAGGTATTGCGGTTCTGGAGTGCCCGGTTACCGGAGGTGTGCATCTTGCCAACTCGGGCGAAATCACGGTGCTAGTTGGCGGCGCACAGGAGACATTTGAAAAAGTGGAAAAAGTCCTAGGCACCATGGGTGGCGAAATCATTTACATGGGTAAGCTAGGCAACGCGTCGGTGGTCAAGGTGGTCACCAACATGTTGGCCTTCATTCATTTGGTTGCAGCCGGTGAAGCCATGATGTTGCCTGCCAAATACGGCGTTGACCCAGATGCCACCTACCGCGCCATCCGAGCCAGCTCTGGCAACAGCTTTGTACATGAAACCGAATCCAAGTTGATTCTTAGCGGCAGCTACAACGTTAAGTTCACCATGGACTTGGCTTGCAAAGACCTAGGGCTAGTTAACAGTATTGCTGAAAAATTGGACGTTCCGTTGGAGCTTGGCAGCATCACGCAGCAAATTTTCCGCCGCGCCCGTGGCCTGTATGGTAGCCAGGCTCAGTCGCCGGAAGTGGTGCGCCTGCTAGAACAAGCCTGTGGCCTAGAGATACGCGCTGACGGCTACCCTACAGAACTGGTCGCCGAATAAGGGCTGCCTGATCATGAAAGACTTCAAAACACGAGAGGACTGGTCACAAGCGGCCTCGAATCTAAAAATTGCGAGCGGCTTGTTTATTGACGGCGCTTATGTCAACGCTTTGGCCGGCGCCACCATGGAATGCATCAACCCGGCCACTGGACAAGTCATCGCTATGGTGGCTCGCGGTCAAGCCGCCGACATCGACGCCGCCGTGGCGTCTGCGCTGGCGGCCTGGCAAGATGGTCGCTGGCGCAAGTTGGCGCCGCGCCAGCGCATGGACGTGTTGCTAGCTTGGGCAAACTTGGTTGAACAGCATACTCACGAGTTGGCTCTGCTTGAAACATTGGACATGGGTAAACCAATTACGGACGTGCTCAATATCGACATCCCTGAAGTGCTGCGTACGATCCGCTACTTCGCCGAATGTATTGACAAACTCGAAGGATCTGTGACCCACACCACACCCGAGGCACTGCACTTGATCACCCACGAGCCACTGGGCGTGGTCGGCGCGATTACCCCGTGGAATTATCCGATGCTGATGGCTATCTGGAAGCTTGCTCCTATTTTGGCGGCCGGCAACTGTGTGGTGCTGAAGCCTGCTGAGCAGGCGCCGCTGTCTTGTACTCACCTAGCGCAGTTGTTTATAGATGCCGGTGGACCGGCTGGGGTATTCAACGTGGTCAATGGTACCGGGCCTGAAGCTGGCAAGGCGCTGGCCTTGCATTCGGATGTGGCCAAAATCACTTTTACAGGCTCCACCGCCGTGGGCAAGTTACTGATGGGTTATGCGGGCGAGTCCAACATGAAACGCGTGGCGCTGGAGACCGGTGGCAAAAGCCCGCAAATTTTCATGCCCGACCTGTACGACCTCGACGCCGCAGTCGATCGCGCCGTGGGCGGCATTTACGACAACGCGGGCCAAGTCTGCAACGCTGGTTCACGCTTGCTGGTGCATAGCTCATTGCATGATGAATTTGTGCAGAAATTCATCAACCGCGCCAAGGCTTTATACCAGCCAGGCGACCCACTGAACCCTACAACCACGCTCGGCCCGCTGGCCAGCCAAGCGCACCAGGCTGGTGTATTGCGTCGTGTCGCACAGGCCCGCCTTGAAGGCGCCAGCCAGGTGCTGGGCGACACTGAGCCACGAAGTGGCCCCGGCACCTATGTTGCCCCAACTCTTTTTGTTGGGGCTAACAACAGTATGGCCATTGTGCGCGAAGAGGTCTTTGGGCCCGTTGCCACCGTGCAAGCGTTTGACACCGAAGCGCAGGCACTGGCACTGGCAAACGACTCACTGTACGGTCTGGCCGCATCTGTTTGGACATCTGACCTCAAAGCAGCACACCGCATGGTGGGGGCGCTGGAAGCTGGTGTGGTGTGGGTCAACTGCTTTGGGGACGGTGACATGACCCAGCCTTTTGGCGGCTACAAACAAAGTGGCAACTCACGCGACAAGCACATGGATAGCCTGTTGTCATACATGCAGGGCAAGTCTGCGTGGATCAATTTGGTCTAACCTGTCTTTGCTGGATTTATGAAAAAAAGCACCACCCGACAACACAAGGAGAACAGTTTGTTCAATTACAATTTTTACATCGACGGTGTGTGGGTCGACCCCGTTACGCCTGGGTCAACCCACCCCATTGTTAACCCAGCCGACGAGCAAGTCATCGGGACTGTGGCCATGGGTAGCCCGCAAGACGCCGATCGTGCGGTAGCTGCTGCTCGGCGAGCATTCGACGCTTACAGCCGCACCGACATGGCCCATCGCGTACAACTGCTCGAACGCCTTCAGGCCGTCTTCGAGCGCCGCTACACCGAGCTGGCGCAAGCCATCAGCACCGAAATGGGTGCCCCTTGGGACTTAGCCTACGACTCGCAGGCAGAGTGCGGCCCCGGCCATATCAAGGCCACACTCGCAGCAGCCAAAGACTACCCTTTCGAGACGCACAGCGGGCAACACGGCCTACTCTTGGCCGAGGCGATAGGCGTATGCGTCCTGATCACCCCGTGGAATTGGCCGATGAACCAAATTATCTCAAAGCTGGCTCCAGCGCTGCTGTCGGGCTGCACAGTGGTTTTGAAACCCAGCGAATTTGCTTCCTTGTCGGGGCGCCTGGTGGCCGAGTTTGTGCACGAGGCGGGTTACTCCGCTGGAGTTTTTAACATGCTCTATGGCGATGGCCCTGTGGTAGGAACTGCGCTATGCGCCCACCCCGAGGTGGACATGGTGTCTTTCACCGGTTCCACCACCGCTGGCATTTCAGTGGCAAAAACGGCGGCTGACACCGTCAAGCGCGTGGTGCAAGAGCTGGGCGGCAAGTCGCCCAACATCGTGTTTGCCGATGCACCGCTCGAAGAAACCATCGAGCGCGCTGTGCGCAAGTGTTTCAGTAATACTGGCCAATCCTGCAATGCACCGACACGTCTGTTGGTGGAACGCTCTGTGTACGACCAAGTGGTGGCCTTGGCAGCCCGTGTAGGCGCGACTATACGCGTGGCCCTCCCTTCTGAGCGCGGTGACGTGGTCGGGCCGTTGGCCATGAAGCGTCAGTTCGATACAGTGCAGCGTTACATCCGACTTGGTGTTCAAGGCGGCGCGCGTCTGGTGCTTGGAGGCGAAGGCCGCCCGGAAGGTTTTGCTGTTGGTTATTTTGTGCGCCCCACCATCTTTGCAGACGTGAGTAACGACATGGCCATTGCACAACAAGAGATTTTTGGCCCAGTACTGTGTATCATTCCCTTCGACGACGAAGAAGATGCCATCCGAATTGCCAACGACACACCCTTTGGCCTAGCGGCTTACATCAACACCAGCGACCTTGAACGGGCGCAGCGGGTGGCTCGGCGCGTGCGTGCGGGCACCGTGTCTATCAATGGCGTGGGTAACGAATATTGCTCGCCTTTTGGAGGTTTCAAACAATCGGGTAATGGACGCGAATGGGGTCGTTTCGGCCTGCAAGACTACATAGAATACAAATGCATCAACGGACTGAATCAAAGTTAAGGAGACACTATGAAAATCATCGACGTTAAAACATTTGTTGTCGGCAATCCCCCGCCGGGCTTTGGTGGACGCTATTTTGTGTTTCTCAAGCTGATCACCGACGCCGGCATTGAGGGTCTCGGCGAGGTCTATAGCCTTCCTTTTCATCCCACGGTGGTCGAACACATGATTAAGGATGTGGTTGAGCGCTGCGTGCTTGGCAAGGAGCCCTATGACGTTGAGCGAATCTGGCGCAGCGTTTACTCCAGTGGCTTTACCCAGCACCCTGATATTTCGATGATGGGCATCCTGAGCGGCATCGAAATGGCTTGCTGGGACATCGTCGGCAAGGATGTGGGCAAGCCAATCTACAAACTGTTGGGCGGACAGGTTCACGAAAAGCTGCGCAGCTATACCTACATATACCCCAAACCGGGCGACAAGACCGATGTGTATGCCGACCCCTACTTGGCTGCCGAGCGCGCCGCTGAATATCTTGCCATGGGCTTTACCGCGCTCAAGTTTGATCCGGCTGGCCCTTACTCAATATACGACGGCCGACAGCTCTCGTTAACCGAATTGGACCGCTCCGAAACATTTGTGCGAATGCTGCGCGAAGCCGTGGGAACGCAAGCAGATCTACTGTTTGGCACCCATGGGCAAATGACGGCCGCCGGCGCCATTCGGCTGGCGCGTCGCCTAGAACCCTACGACCCGCTGTGGTTTGAAGAGCCTATTCCGCCTGACAACGTGCGTGAAATGGCCAAAGTGGCGCGAGGCACCACCATCCCGATTGCCACAGGCGAACGTCTTTCCACCAAATATGACTTTGTTCGCGTGCTCGAAGAAGGCGCTGCGGCAATTTTGCAGATGAACCTAGGCCGAGTGGGCGGCATTCTTGAAGCTAAAAAGATTGCCTCCATGGCTGAGGCCTACCACGTGCAAATTGCGCCGCACCTTTATTGCGGGCCGGTAGTGGGTGCTGCAAATATCCAATTGGCAACCTGCAGCCCCAACTTCCTAATGCAAGAGAGCATCCTAGACTGGACTGGCTTTCATTCCCAAATCATCAAAAAACCGATTCAATGGCAGGACGGCTATATCATTCCGCCCACCGAGCCAGGTCTTGGCATCGAGCTGGACGAAGACGTGGCGAGGCAAAACCCATACATCGGCTCGGCCTTGCATCTGGACATGACGCATCACCCGATCCATCCATGATTTTCTTTTAAATCGATACCCCTTCTTTGCCAGTCGCTGTGTGAATTGTCAGCACACAACGGTGACAAATACTCGGATTGCATCGGGGGTTTACTCTGACTCACAGATCCACTTCGCACGATACATTCAAAGCGTTATCTTTTTTTCTGCAACACTCTAAATAGGAACCTAAAAATGAACGATCTTGAAAATCTCCATAAAATCGCGGTTGAGGGCAATCTATCACGCCGTAATTTCGTCTCAATGGCGACTGCAATGGGCGCTGGTGCCACAATTGGCACGAGTTTGTTTTCCACCCAAGCTAACGCACAAGCCAAGACACCTAACAAGGGTGGAATTTTGCGCGTCGGTATGGAAGGAGGCTCTGCAAGCGACTCTCT
>JAYUJX010000668.1:0-12330 GCA_043764955.1 Polaromonas sp. | reverse complement strand
GCTGGAGGAAACTTACTACCACCGGCTTAACCCGCCGCAAGGCTTTGCTTTCCAACGGGTATACACTGACGACAGAAGCATTGACGAAGCCTGCGCGGTGGAAGACCATGATGTCGTCATGGTGCCGCGCGGCTACCACCCCGTCACTGCGCCGCATGGGTATGATTTGTATTACCTCAACGTGATGGCTGGGCCAAATCGGTTTTGGGTTTTCAAGAACGATCCAGTACACGAATGGATGCTCAAGTAGTCACGCCGCCCAGGTATTTTTGCTCTATATTTAATAGCTATTTGGGCAATAAATACGACGACTACATGCTTATTTGAGCTCTATATTTTGTAATTTTTTATATTTCGAGGTTTTTATGAGTTCATCCACAGTCACTAATATCGGTCACTACATTTCAGGTCAACCAATCGCAGGTCAACACCGCAGTCAAGACGTTTTCAACCCCGCGACTGGAGCAGTAACTGGTCGCGTTGCTTTGGCGGACAGTTCCGCTGTCGATACCGCAGTCGCAGCCGCACAAGCCGCTTTCCCCGCCTGGTCAGACACCCCCCCGCTGCGCCGTGCCCGGGTGATGTTCAAGTTTTTGGAGCTGTTGAACGCAAATAAAGACAAGTTGGCGCACATGATCACCGCCGAGCATGGCAAGGTGTTTACCGATGCGCAGGGTGAAGTCGCTCGCGGTATCGACATTGTCGAGTTCGCTTGCGGCATGCCGCAATTGCTCAAGGGCGATTTCACCGATCAGGTCTCCACTGGCATGGACAACTGGACACTACGCCAGCCCTTGGGCGTGTGTGCGGGCATCACGCCATTTAACTTTCCCGTCATGGTGCCGATGTGGATGTTCCCGGTCGCAATTGCCGCTGGCAACACCTTTATTTTGAAGCCCAGCCCGATTGACCCATCTGCCTCGTTGTACATGGCCGAATTGCTCAAGCAAGCCGGTCTGCC
Organism: Polaromonas sp.; assembly: GCA_043764955.1. GTDB lineage: Bacteria > Pseudomonadota > Gammaproteobacteria > Burkholderiales > Burkholderiaceae_C > Aalborgiella. Next base: position 11,369 of record JAYUJX010000668.1, on the reverse strand, counting down.
GGACGGTGTGTTCAACGTTGTGCAGGGTGACAAAGAGGCGGTTGACGCATTGTTGGTTCACCCCGATGTCAAAGCCGTCAGCTTCGTCGGCTCCACACCAATTGCCAACTACATTTACGAGACCGGCGCGCACCACGGCAAACGCGTGCAAGCTTTGGGCGGCGCAAAAAACCACATGGTCGTCATGCCGGATGCCGATCTGGAGCAATCTGTGGACGCTTTGATCGGTGCAGCCTACGGCTCAGCAGGCGAGCGCTGCATGGCGATTTCTGTCGCTGTGTTGGTGGGCGATGTGGCGGACAAAATCATCCCCATGATTGCTGCCCGCGCCAAAACCTTGAAAATCAAAAATGGCATCCACTTGGACGCAGAAATGGGCCCCATCGTCACCAAAGCCGCTCATGAGCGCATCACGGGCTACATTATGGCCGGCGAAATGCAAGGTGCAGATTTGTTGGTCGATGGCCGCAAATTCACTGGCAAAGACGCTGAGGAAGGTTCTGAAAATGGTTATTGGATGGGTGGCACGCTGTTTGACAACGTCACCCCAGACATGCGCATCTACAAAGAAGAAATTTTTGGACCCGTATTGAGCTGCGTGCGCGTACCCGACTTTGCCAGCGCAGTCGATCTGATCAACGCGCACGAGTTCGGCAACGGCGTGAGCTGTTTCACCAGCGATGGCAATGTGGCACGCGAGTTCAGCCGCCGCATTCAAGTGGGCATGGTGGGCATCAATGTGCCGATTCCTGTGCCTATGGCTTGGCATGGTTTTGGCGGGTGGAAACGCAGCCTGTTTGGCGATATGCACGCCTATGGCGAAGAAGGTGTGCGCTTTTATACCAAGCAAAAATCTATCATGCAGCGCTGGCCAGCAAGCATTGCCAAGGGCGCTGAATTTGTGATGCCTACGTCTAAATAAGCGATTAAAGCTAGCGTCAGTTGGCTGTTATTACTTTCGGGTGTAATACAGCCTATGTCTGAACCAATTTTCGATTACATCATCATAGGCGCTGGTACGGCGGGTTGCCTGCTGGCCAACCGCCTGAGTGCGAATGCTTCCAAGCGCGTTTTGCTGATAGAAGCGGGGCGCAAAGACGATTACCACTGGATTCACATTCCTGTGGGCTACCTTTATTGCATCGGCAATCCGCGTACTGATTGGCTTTACAGCACCGAGCCAGACGCAGGTTTGAATGGCCGCCAACTGCGCTACCCGCGTGGCAAGGTGCTGGGCGGCAGCAGCAGCATCAACGGCATGATCTACATGCGCGGCCAAGCGCGTGATTATGACCAGTGGGCTAAGTTGACGGGTGATGACACGTGGACGTGGGATAACGCCTTGCCGTATTTCAAGTTGCACGAAGACCACTACAAAGGCGGTGATGCCTTGCACGGCGCGCGTGGTGTGGCGTCAGAGTTGCTTCCAGCCAATGGCAATGAATACCAAAAAGTTCTGCGGTATCGCCAAGCGGGTGGTGAATGGCGCATCGAAAAGCAGCGCTTACATTGGGATATTTTGGACGCTTTCTCGGAAGCGGCGCAGCAAGCGGGTATTCCTGCAAGCGATGACTTCAACCGTGGCGATAACGAGGGCGTGGGCTACTTCGAGGTCAACCAAAAAAACGGCTGGCGCTGGAACACCGCCAAAGCGTTTCTACGTCCCACCTGCTATGCCCGCCCGAACTTTGAAATGTGGACAGGCACGCAGGTTGCCAAACTGGTTATTGAACAGCAAACCAGCGTAGATGGCACGCAGCAGCGCTGCACAGGTGTGCAGGTATGGAGTGGCACTGAGTTGGTGACGGCGCAATGCAGCGGCGAGGTCATCTTGTGTGCCGGCAGCATAGGCTCGCCGCAGCTTTTGCAATTGTCTGGCATTGGACCAGGCGCTGTTTTGCGCGACAAAGGCGTTGATGTCGTGCACGACCTGCCAGGCGTGGGTGAAAACCTGCAAGACCACCTGCAAATTCGTAGCGTTTTCAAGGTGAAGTCGCCTAACGGCAAAGACATCAGTCTCAACACGCAAGCCAGCAGCTTGTTGGGCAAGGCCAAAATTGGCTTGGAGTATTTGTTAAAGCAAACTGGCCCAATGAGCATGGCACCATCGCAATTGGGTGCGTTTACACGCAGCTCGCCAGACCAAGCTTATCCAAACATTGAGTACCACGTACAACCGTTGAGCCTGGATGCTTTTGGTGAGCCTTTGCACAACTTTGCAGCCTTTACCGCTAGCGTGTGCAATTTGAACCCCACCAGCCGTGGCAGCGTACACATCAAAAGCAATAAGTTCACTGATGCCCCTGCCATTGCCCCTAACTATCTGAGTACAGCTGAAGACAGGCTGGTTGCGGCCGATTCATTGCGCGTTACCCGTAAAATCGTGTCGCAAAGTGCGCTGGCCAAATACCAGCCCGAAGAGTTCAAGCCGGGTATTCAGTACCAAACTGATGACGATTTGGCTAAATTAGCCGGTGATATTGCCACAACCATTTTTCACCCTGTTGGCACTGCCAAAATGGGCGTACGGCAAGATGCCATGGCGGTGGTCGATTCACGCTTAAAAGTGCACGGCATCGCTGGTTTGAGGGTTGTTGACGCTAGCGTGATGCCACTCATCACCAGCGGCAATACCAATTCGCCAACCTTGATGATGGCTGAAAAAGCTGCGCAATGGATCGCGGAAGAAGCTGTAAAACGTCCTTAGCAGAGTAATTAAACGACCAACCCATCAAAAACAGTACAAAACACGGGAAACTCCCAATACGAACAGCACTGGCTAGCGGTTAAATTATTATCATGGTCAGTAGGTAAGTGCCGACACAATCGGTTAACTTGCGCTGCTACCACGAGGAGCGAAGGGGACATTTTAAAATGAGCATCTAAACGGTAGTTTTAGAGCAACAAGAAGCATCAGCAGCGCTGGTGCTTTTTTTTCGCCTGCGACAATACCCTCCATGGATATATTTATTGTGACGTTAGCATCTTTGCTGGCAGGTTTCGTAGACGCTATTGTTGGCGGCGGTGGTTTGATTTTGGTGCCCACTTTGTTCGCGGTTTACCCTAGCGCCGTACCCGCCACACTACTTGGCACGAACAAAGGCGCATCGGTTTGGGGCTCGCTGTTTGCGGGATGGCAATACAGCCGCAGGGTTGAGGTTCGATGGCGCGTCTTGATGCCTGCATTGCTCCTCGCACTCACAGGGTCATTTTTGGGTGCATGGCTGGTGATGGCGATTTCTTCTGAGTTTTTACGCAAAAGCTTACCGGCGATTTTGGTTTTGATTTTGCTCTACACCTTGGCAAAAAAAGAGCTTGGGCACCGGCATGAGCCGCGATTTCAAGGCCGTACTGAGATGTGGGCGATGTGTGGTGTGGGCTTGGTTATTGGGTTTTACGATGGTTTTTTTGGCCCAGGCACAGGTAGCTTCTTGGTTTTCATCTTCGTTCGCTGGCTGGGCTATGATTTTTTAAACGCCTCTGCATCAGCCAAAGTACTCAATGTCGCTACCAATATTGCTGCTGTTGCCTTGTTTGCCACAAAAGGGCATGTGTGGTGGCATCTGGTCTTGCCCATGGCTGTTGCCAATGTGGTGGGCAGCTTGCTAGGCACACGGCTAGCCATGAAGCATGGTTCGGGCTTTGTCCGCGTGATGTTTATTGTTGTCGTCAGTGCGTTGATTTTGAAAACAAGCTATGATGCTTACTTCAAAAATATGCTATAAAATAAATAGCTGCTTAGGCTGTAAATACGTTGACCTAAGGTGTTTTTGTTAATTTTTCTTGACTTCCAGAGGCTTGAAGATCAATTTTGACTTGCGCGAATTGGTTGCAACAGCATTCGGATTGGACACTTCTGCAGGCACGTCCATAACGGCTTGCACGGTCGGCACCAAAGGCACTTCTGCAGCCAATCTAGGTTTACCAATGGGTGCACCACCTTTACCGCTTTGCAACGATGCCATGTCTTCTAAACTGGGGTAATGGTTCAGCAGCCAGTAATCAAAAATACGTCGCGTTATGGGTGCTGCACTGTCAGAGCCAAAGCCTGCATTTTCAACGACGATGGCTAGTGCGATTTTCGGATCATCTGCCGGTGCAAAAGCAATGTACAAAGCATGGTCGCGCTGGCTCTCATCTAGGCGTCTGGCATCATACTTTTCGTTCTTGCCGATGCCCACAGCTTGCGCTGTGCCGGTTTTACCGCCGCTGACGTAGCCAGCACCTGTGAATGAGCGCACAGATGTGCCTTCTTTGGTCACGCCGACCATGGCATTTCGGATGACGGCGACGTTTTCTGGCGAAAAGCCAAGATTTTCAGGTGCAACGGAAGGAATGGATAGCTTGGTGCGGGAAACCGCGTCTTGCGTTGCGATAACAATTTTGGGTTTGTACTTGTAGCCACCGTTGGCCAAGATAGACGTGGCTTGTGCCAATTGCAACATGGTGAAATTGTTATAACCTTGCCCAATACCCAAGGAAATAGTCTCTCCTGCGTACCATTTCTTCTGCTCTGTGCGTTTGTAGGCGTTGCGTTTCCAGTCGGTACTGGGCAGCACGCCCCGTACTTCGCCATTCACATCAATTCCGGTAAGTTGCCCGAAACCCAGTGGTTTCATGAAGTCATGCATGGCATCGACGCCCAGCTCATTGGCCAAAGAGTAGTAATACACATTGCTGGATTTGACGATGCTGCGGTACATGTCCACAGCGCCCAAGCCGCCGTCGCCATGGCTTCGGAAGGTGTGCCCTCCAAACGTCCATGAGCCGGCGTCGTTGATAACCGTGCTTGCGGAGCGCTTGCCACTTTGCAATGCGGCCATCGCCATGAAGGGCTTGTAGGTAGAGCCTGGTGGATATGTGCCGCGCAAAGCGCGATTCAACAGCGGTTTGTCTATCGACTCACTCAGTTCTTTCCAGCTCTCTGAATCAATCCCTTCAACAAACAAATTAGGGTCAAACGTGGGCTTGCTGACAAAGGCCAAGACTTCACCCGACTTAGGGTCTAAAGCCACAACCGCACCACGCCTGTCGCCAAACATGTCTTCAATCATTTTTTGAAGTTTCATGTCGATGGACAACATGATGGTGTCGCCTGGCGTTGCCGGGCTGCTGGCAAGTTTACGCACAGCGCGTCCACCGGCTGAAGTCTCTAAATCCTCAACGCCCGTAATGCCGTGAAGCTTCTTTTCAAAACTTTGTTCAACGCCAAGTTTCCCCATGTAATCGGTACCACGGTAATTGCCGTCGTCTTCTGATTCTTCCAGTTTCTCTTTATCAGTTTGGTTGATGCGGCCAATATAACCTATCACATGGCTGGCGGTATCGCCGTAGGGGTAATTGCGATACAAGCGTGCTTTAACTTCCACGCCAGGAAAGCGAAAGCGCTGTGCAGAAAACTTCGCAACTTCTTCATCCGTCAAGCGGGTGCGCAGTGGCAAAGACTCTAATCCTTTAGATTCTTCCAAGAGTTTTTTTAACCGTTTTTTATCGCGCGGATGAACTTCAATCAAGTGCGACAAGTCTTCAATCACTTGGTCTAAATTTGCAACCTTAGATGGTGTGATTTCCAGTGTGTAAGCGGAATAGTTTGTCGCGACGACCACACCATTTCTGTCCAAAATCAAACCACGATTTGGCACAATTGGTACAGCAGTGATGCGGTTGTTGTCCGCTTGTTCTAGCAGGTCGTCATGCCTGAAGATTTGCAAATAAACAAGTCTAGAGGCCAGCAAAATAAACGCGAAACAAACCAAAAGGCCGGCCACCAATACGCGGCTGCGAAAGCGCGATAAATCAGCTTGAACGTTTCTTAATTCAGACATGGCGTCGTTTATGTCCTTGTTTTGCGCACATTTGACAGACGCTAAAGTGGTCGATGCGCGTCGCGGTCAGGCGCACGTCGTTGTGGTGCAAATAGCACAACACTGGCAATGGGCCACAACACAGCTTCAAGCACAGGTGCAAATGCCAGCGAGTAGCCTGGAAATACGCCACCAGCGATGAGCCGCACCATCAACTCAAGTGCGTGCGATAACGCAAATAAGGGCAAAATTTGAACTGCTTGAGAAAAGACGGTGTACCAAACCAAGCGGCGGTGGATGGTGAGCGCTAAGAAGCTCAGTACGGTGTATGCCAAAGCATGCTGCCCCAGCATGGATGATTGATGCACATCGACCAGTAAACCCATGAAAAACGCCGAGCCCATGCCGATCCGGTGTGGCTGATGGATGCTCCAAAACACAAGTACCAACGCGACGACATCAGGCATCCAAGGCGTACGACCAAAAGGCAGCATGCTGAGCAGCAAAGCCGCTAGCAAGCTGCCCCACATGAAGAAAGCATTCACAGGCAGCAAAAGCTGTTGGCCGCGCGGCATGATCATTTTTTGGCTCCCCGTTTGTTGGGTACGGCTGGCATGTGTTCTGCTGGTCTTGGTGTGTCTGCCATGCTCAGCGGATTCAAAATCATCACATGTTTTGCACCCAACACATTGGCTTTGGGCGTGCAAATAATTTTTGCAAAACCAGAATCTGCGCGACGCTCAACCTTTTCAATTTTTGCAACCAGCAGCCCAGCAGGATAAACACCGTCCACACCGCTGGTGGTCAGCACATCACCCGCCAGTACGTCCGCATTGCCCGATATAAAGCGTAGCTCCAGCACATCCCCATTCGCCGAGGGGTTTCCATACGCCACACTTCGCACACCCGTGCGGGTGTTGAGCACAGGCGTGGTTTGCTCGCGGTCAATGATCATGGCCACTTCGCTGGTTAAGGGAAACACCCTAACCACTTGTCCTAAAACACCTAACTCATCAATCACGGGAGAGCCTAGTTGAACCGCATGCACACCGCCCCTGTCGACGATGATTTTGCGCGAATAGGGGTCGGCGGCATCGTACAAAACTTCAGCCGCTTGCGCTGGTGTGGATAAAGTTTCCTTCAAGCTGAGCAATTGGCGCAGGCGTGAATTTTCTAAAGCTAAGGTTTCCACTTGGTTAGCGCGCTGCGACAACAGCAATAGTTTTTTATGTGCTTCTTGCTCGGACAGCTTGACGCTGTTGAGTGTGTCAAGATACTTGAAGCTGTCCTGTACAGCAGCGACCGGCTTGAGGACAGTGTTGGCAACCGGGCTCAGTGCGGTTGCCAAGCTGGCGCGTACAATTTTGCCAAACTCAAAGCGTTTGTCGGCCACCATCAAAAACAGAGCCAGCGCACCGAGCAGGAGAAGTTTAGAAAGTGATGTAGGCCCTTGCTTGAAAAAGGGCGGCGGTGTTCTGTCTAGCGAACCGTATGGCATAAGGCTAGCCTACGTGTGCATTTAGGTTAGCACTAATCGTAAGCATTATTCCGAAGTGAAGATGCTTCCTAAGCGATCCATGCGATCCAAAGCAATGCCGCAACCGCGCACCACGCATGTCAACGGGTCTTCGGCGACGAAAACGGGCAAGCCAGTTTCTTCAGACAGCAAGCGGTTCAGGTCACGCAACAGAGCGCCACCACCGGTCAGCATCATGCCGCGTTCGGCAATGTCTGCGCCTAATTCAGGCGGCGTTTGCTCTAGCGCATTTTTAACAGCAGAGACGATGTTGTTCAGCGGGTCGGTCAAAGCTTCCAGCACTTCATTGCTGGAGATGGTGAAGCTGCGTGGCACACCTTCAGCCAAGTTGCGGCCACGGACTTCCATTTCGCGCACTTCGCTACCAGGAAAGGCCGAGCCGATGGTTTTTTTGATGTTTTCAGCGGTGGGTTCACCGATCAGCATGCCGTAGTTGCGGCGGATGTAGTTGATGATGGCTTCATCAAACTTGTCGCCACCCACGCGCACGCTACCTTTGTAGACCATGCCGCCCAGGGAGATCACACCGACTTCGGTCGTGCCGCCGCCAATGTCCACCACCATCGAGCCGCTGGCTTCTGAGACAGGTAAACCAGCACCAATCGCCGCTGCCATCGGTTCTTCAATCAAATAAACGGTCGACGCACCAGCCGCTTCAGCCGCGTCTTTGATCGCACGGCGTTCTACTTGCGTTGAACCGCAAGGGACGCAGATGATGATGCGCGGACTGGGGGTGAAAAAGCTGCGCGGATGCACCATTTTGATGAACTGCTTGATCATCTGCTCGGTGATCACAAAGTCGGCAATCACGCCGTCTTTCATCGGGCGAATCGCTTCGATGTTGCCTGGCACTTTGCCCAACATCGCTTTGGCTTCACGGCCAACGGCTTGAATGACTTTTTTACCGTGGGGCCCACCTTCGTGGCGAATAGCAACAACTGAAGGTTCGTCAAGAACGATGCCCTTGTCACGCGCAACAATAAGCGTATTGGCAGTACCTAAATCGATAGCCAGGTCAGTCGCAAAATAGCGACGAAAAGATCCGAACATATTAAAAAATTCCTCAAAAGCACGACACCAAACTTGATGTGTCGTCGCTTAAAAACTAAAAATAAATTTGCAATTAAACCGATTATCAAAATCGGAAGTTAATCTGGAGAAAGCATCAAAATCGTGCAAATCCACACAATCTACCCACCAAACACAGGATAATACCGTATTCGCAGTGAAAACTCCCGCTGTTGCGCTCTAATTTGTATAATTTTGTTCAAGGCTGCCAGCCACTTCACCTGCCCTCACTATGTCCTTAAATTCCCAAGATATTGCACGACTTGCCAATTTGGCGCGCCTTGAACTCAGCTCCGATGAAAGCGCGCGCTTACTCGTTCAAACCAACGATTTTTTCAACATTGTGGAAAAAATGCGCGCGGTTGATACGGCCGGCATTGAGCCTTTAGCGCACCCGCTAGACACTGTCCAAGCTATGTCTTTGCGATTACGCGACGATATCGCCAGCGAGCCAAATAACCGCGAAACCAACCAGAAAACAGCACCAGCAGTTGAAAACGGTCTGTTTTTAGTGCCAAAAGTTATCGAATAATCTGCAAATACAGCGTCGAATAAGCCTTCAAAAGTCGAATATGCCCCTAATTTCATCAAATCTTCATGATTTAACTGTCGCGCAACTGGCAACCAGTTTGCGTGCAAAAGACGTCTCAGCCGTTGAAGTCACCCAGCATTTCCTAGCACGCTCACACGCCGCCGATAACCTGGGCGCGTATCTAGCGTTCAACGACGAGTTCAGCCTGTCGCAAGCCAAAGCAGCCGATGCCCGAATCGCGGCAGGCGATGTTTCACCGCTCACCGGCGTCCCCATCGCCCACAAAGACATTTTTGTCACCAAAGACTTCCCCAGCACTGCAGGTTCCAAAATGTTGGGCGGTTATTACTCATCTTTTGATAGCACTGTTGTTAATAAATTCGACGACGCAGGCATGATTTCACTGGGAAAACTCAATTGCGACGAGTTTGCCATGGGTTCCGGCAATGAAAACTCGGCGTTTAAACCCGTTTTGAACCCGTGGGACCACGCCCGCATTCCTGGCGGTTCTTCCGGCGGTAGCGCCGCTGCGGTGGCCGCGCGCCTCACGCCCGCCGCCACCGGCACCGACACCGGCGGCTCCATCCGCCAGCCAGCCGCATTTTGCGGCATCACTGGCATCAAACCGACCTACGGCCGCGCCTCCCGCTACGGCATGATCGCCTTTGCATCAAGCTTAGACCAAGCCGGCCCGATGGCGCGTACCGCTGAAGACTGCGCTTTGCTGCTTTCTGCCATGTGCGGCCCTGACTTAGACCGTGATTCAACGTCTTTGGACGTGCCTGCAGAAGACTACACCCGCTCCCTGAACGACAGCCTGGACGGCCTGCGCATCGGCATCCCCAAAGAGTTCTTCGGTGAAGGCCTGTCTGCCGACGTGCGCGCCGCTGTCGATGCTGCGCTGATGGAATACGAAAAACTGGGTGCCAAACTCGTCCCCATCAGCCTGCCGCGCACCGAGCTGTCCATCTCCGTGTACTACATCATTGCGCCCGCTGAGGCATCCAGCAATTTGAGCCGCTTTGATGGCGTCAAATTCGGCCACCGCGCCCAAAACTACACCGATTTGAACGACATGTACAAAAAAACCCGCGCCGAGGGCTTTGGCGACGAGGTGAAACGCCGCATCATGATCGGCACCTACGTGCTGAGCCACGGCTACTACGACGCCTACTACCTGCAAGCCCAAAAAATCCGCCGCATGATTGCGGATGATTTTCAGCAGGCCTTCAAGCTGTGCGACGTGATCGCTGGCCCTGTGGCCCCCACCGTGGCCTGGAAACTGGGCGAAAAGTCCAGCGACCCGGTTGCCAACTACTTGGCCGACATCTTCACTTTGCCCGCTTCACTGGCCGGTTTGCCCGGTATGAGTGTTCCCGCCGGTTTTGGCGAGTGGGGCATGCCCGTTGGCCTGCAACTTATTGGCAACTACTTTTCAGAAGCCAAACTACTCAATATGGCGCATCGTTTGCAGTTAGCGACTGATTTTCATTCTCGCAACCCTCCATCTTTAGCGGAGGGCATTTGATATGACCACATTTACCGCCACTGAAACTATCGTTGAATCCGCCATCGATTTCAAAGACGACCGCCCGCTGGACCGCAGTTTGCTGGTGCAGGGCTACGAAGTCGTCATCGGCTTCGAAACCCACTCCCAGCTCTCCACCCAGAGCAAAATCTTCAGCCGCGCTTCCACCGCTTTTGGTGCCGAGCCGAATACCCAGGCCTGCGCCGTCGATCTGGCCTTGCCCGGCACCTTGCCGGTGATGAACAAGGGCGCGGTCGAGCGCGCCATCCAGTTTGGCCTCGCCATCGGTGCCCGCATCGCGCCGCGCAGCATTTTTGCGCGTAAAAACTACTTTTATCCTGACCTGCCCAAGGGTTACCAGATCAGCCAGTTTGAGATTCCGGTGGTGCAGGGCGGTTCGGTCGAGTTCTTTTTAGGTGATGTGAAAAAATCCGTTCGACTGGTACGCGCCCACCTCGAAGAAGACGCCGGCAAGTCGCTGCATGAAGACTTCATCGGCCAAAGCGGTATTGATTTGAACCGCGCTGGCACGCCGCTCTTGGAAATCGTCACCGAGCCCGACATGCGCTCAAGCAGCGAGGCGGTGGCCTACGCCAAAGAGCTGCACAAAATCGTCACCTGGATCGGTATTTGCGACGGCAACATGCAAGAAGGCAGCTTCCGCTGCGACGCCAACGTGTCCGTGCGCAAGCCCGGCGACAAGTTTGGCACGCGGCGCGAGATCAAAAACCTGAACAGTTTCAAGTTCATGCAGCAGGCGATCGACTACGAGGTGCGCTGGCAGATCGAGCAGATCGAAGACGGCCACACCATCGAGCAGGCCACCGTGCTGTTCAACCCCGACACGGGGGAGACCCGCGCCATGCGCACCAAGGAAGACGCCGCCGATTACCGCTACTT
>JAYUJX010000667.1:0-3057 GCA_043764955.1 Polaromonas sp. | reverse complement strand
TAGCAGGTTGTGAGCCTGATGAGATGGGCATTGGTCCTGTTTTCGCTATTCCGAAAGTCTTGGCGCGGTTAGGTCTCAAAGTCAGTGATATTGATTTGTGGGAGTTGAATGAAGCTTTTGCTGTTCAAGTTTTATATTGCCGCGACAAGCTAGGTATTCCTGCTGATCGCTTGAATGTCAACGGTGGTGCGATTGCTGTGGGACATCCTTATGGCGTCAGTGGTCAACGCTTGACTGGCCATGCTTTGATCGAAGGCAAGCGCCGTGGCGCCAAGCGCGTAGCTGTGACGATGTGTATCGGGGGCGGCATGGGTGCTTGTGGAATTTTTGAAGTACTTTAATAGTTTAAAAATAGTCACAAGTAAGTTTTTCAAGGCTAGCGATTAGTTTAAGAGTATGAGTTTAAAAGTATGAGTTTAAAAGTATGAGTTTACGTAAAACCTTAGATTTTTTACTCTACCAATGGCTGGATGTTGAATCGCTGAACAAACGCGCGAGATTTACTGATCACTCGCGTGAAACTTTTGATGCGGTTTTAGATACTTGCGAGCGTATCGCTCGCGAAAAATACGCACCTTTCAACAGACTGATAGATACGCAAGAGCCGCAGTTTGATGGCGAAAAAGTCATCTTGCCGCAGGCCACGCATGATGCACATGCCGCTTATGTCGCATCGGGCATGCTGAGTGCCGCGCAAGACTATGCACTGGATGGCATGCAACTGCCTTATGCCGTGGAGGCAGCGGCCAACGCATTTTTTGCCTGTGCATCGGTTAGCATAGGCTCAAACATGTTGACGGCGGGTAATGCAGGTTTGCTCTTGGTGCATGGCACGGACAAGCAAAAAGAAGTTTTTGCCAACAATGAGTTTTCAGGCCGTTGGGCGGGCACCATGTGCTTGAGCGAACCACAAGCTGGCTCAAGTTTGTCGGACATCACCACACGCGCTACGCCAGATGTTGACAGCAGTTTGGGCACGGATTGGCAAAACGATGTCTTAGGGCCACGCTATCGCCTCAAAGGAAACAAGATGTGGATTTCATCGGGCGACCATGAGTTGACCGAAAACATCATCCATCTCGTACTTGCCAAAATTCCAGATGATTCTGGAAAGTTAATTGCTGGCACACGTGGCATTTCGTTGTTCATCGTCCCTAAAAAGATGGTTAACGAGCAAGCACATTTGACTGGGGAGCGTAACGACGTCGCTTTGGCGGGTTTGAACCACAAACTCGGCTGGCGTGGTACGACGAATACATTGCTTAATTTCGGCGAAGGCAAGTTCACACCGGGTGGTCATGCTGGTGCTGTGGGATACCTGGTAGGCAAACCGGGTGAAGGTTTGCGCTGCATGTTCCACATGATGAACAAAGCGCGTATTGGTGTGGGAACTGCTGCCACCATGCTTGGTTTAGCCGGCTATTACGCGTCTCTAGACTATGCCAAAAACCGGCCACAAGGCCGTGTTTTGGGAGCTTCAGGCAAAGATGCATCGCAACCCCAAGTTCGTATCATCGAGCACGCAGATGTCAAACGCATGCTGCTGGCACAAAAATCGTATTGTGAAGGTGCCTTGGCTTTAGAGCTGTATTGCGCCCGCATGGTTGATGAAGAAATGACGGGCGATGCGTTTTCTGCCGAAGAAGCTCGACTTATCTTAGAAGTGTTGATGCCGATTGCTAAGAGCTGGCCTAGCGAATGGTGTTTAGAGGCCAACAGTTTGGCGATTCAAATCCACGGTGGCTACGGCTACACGCGTGATTTTCCCGTGGAGCAATATTGGCGTGATAACCGTCTGAACATGATTCATGAAGGTACACACGGCATTCAAGCGGCTGATTTACTGGGACGTAAAGTTCTCATGGAAGACGGAAAAGCTTGGCAGTTGTTGATGCAAAGAATAGAGACGACGAGCAAACGTGCAACGCAGTTTCCACAGCTTGTTGAATACGCAAATGATTTAGATAATGCGGTCATAGCGGTTAATGAAGCAACCAAAGCAGCATGGTCTACCGCAAACCCGAATGAAGCCTTGGCCAATGCAGTACCGTACATGCAAGCTTTTGGGCATATGGTGATTGCTTGGATGTGGCTAGATGTCGCTACTAATAAGATAGCTATCCAGAAAATAAATACGCCGGCTACAGACTATTTTTATCGCTATGAATTGCCTAAAATTGTCGCTTGGTTGAAGGTGGTGGCTAACCGTGATTTGACTTGCGCCAATATGGCCGAAGATGATTTTTAAATTGACATAATAGTCGACATTTGGCATTGAATATCTACTTAACTTGGAGCAAACATGACACGCACGATTCAACAACTTTTTGATCTCAAAGGACAAACCGCTTTGGTCACGGGTGGCTCACGTGGTTTAGGGTTGCAAATGGCACATGCTTTAGGTGAAGCGGGTGCCAAAGTTATCGTCAGTTCACGCAAAGTCGAAGATTTGATGCAGGCTGTGGCTGAGCTCAAAGCCGCAGGTATCGATGCAGATTGGATAGCCGCAGATTGTGGCAAAGAGGCTGACATTCGCGCTCTGGCTGAAGAAAGCATCAAGCGCATGGGTCACATCGACATTTTGGTGAATAACGCAGGTGCAGCTTGGGGCGCTGCGGCGGAAGACCACTCTGTCGAGGCGTGGGACAAAGTCATGAATCTCAATATTCGTGGTTACTTCATCCTGAGCCAACATGTCGCCAAACTCAGCATGATTCCCAGAAAATCAGGCCGCATCATCAACATTGCATCCATCGCCGGTTTGAATGGCAACCCAGCGGGCATGCAGACCATTGCTTACAACACATCCAAAGGCGCAGTCGTCAATTTTACGCGCACGCTTGGCGCAGAGTGGGGCGCACACAACATCACCGTCAATGCCATTTGCCCAGGCTTTTTCCCAAGCCGTATGACCATGGGTACTTTGAAAGCTTTGGGTGAAGACAAGCTCATTGGTGGCACGCCTTTGCAACGTTTGGGTGATGATGAAGATTTGAAAGGACTTACCCTGTTATTTGCTTCTGCGGCAGGTAAGCACATCACAGGTCAATGGATGGC
>JAYUJX010000666.1:0-3064 GCA_043764955.1 Polaromonas sp. | reverse complement strand
ATGACAAATCCACTCCTTCAAAACACTGACGCAGCAACCTCACTGGCACTGTTTGACCAAATCAAGCCCGAGCACGTCGCACCTGCGATCAACGCACTCTTAGCGGATGCTCAAAAAGCGCTAGATACCGTCACCACAGACAATTTTCACGCCAATTGGCTTGAAATCTCCAAGGTTTTGGACGTTGCGACCGAAAAACTAGGCCGCGCTTGGGGCGCGGTGAGCCACCTGAACAGCGTGGCGGACAACTCAGAGCTCCGGGCGGCGTACAACGAGTCGCTCCCCGTCATCACCGAGTTTTATACCGCGCTGGGTGCCAACGAGCAGCTTTACGCCAAATACAAAGCCATCAATGTCAAAACCCTGAACGCCGAACAACTGCAAGCCCACAAATACGCGGTACGCAACTTCGTGCTGAGTGGTGCGGAACTGCAAGGCGCAGCCAAAGAACGTTTTGCCGAAATTCAAGCGATTCAAGCCGAACTGAGCCAAAAATTCAGTGAAAACGCTTTGGATGCGACTGAGGCTTTTACTTATTACGCCAGCATTGACGAACTAGACGGTGTGCCAGAAGACGTGTTGCACACCGCCAAAGCCGCAGCAGCGAAGGATGGCAAAGAGAACCAATACAAACTCACGCTAAAAATGCCCTGCTACCTGCCCGTGATGCAATTCGCCACAAGCAGCGCCCTGCGTGAGGTTTTGTACAAAGCAAATGCCACCAAAGCGTCTGACCAAGCGACTTTCCCCACCGCTGAAGAAGCCAAGAAATTCGACAACTCAGCCAATATCACCCAAATCTTGGCGCTACGGCATGAAGAAGCCATGCTTTTGGGCTTCAACAACTACGCCGAAGCATCGATTGCCACCAAAATGGCGACATCGCCCGCCGAAGTCATCACCTTTTTGCGTGATTTAGGACAACGCGCCCGCCCATTTGCCGAAAAAGACCTGGCTGACATGCAAGCCTTTGCGGCAGAGCACCTCAATTTGACCAACCCGCAGCCTTGGGATTGGCCGTACATTGGCGAAAGGCTCAAAGAAGCACGTTATTCGTTCAGCGAGCAAGAGGTGAAACAGTATTTCACTGCGCCTAAGGTGTTGGCTGGCTTGTTCAAAATTGTTGAAACCCTGTTTGACGTGGCAATTCGCGAAGACAAAGCACCGGTTTGGAACGACAGCGTCAAGTTTTACCGGATTGAGCGAGCATCAAAACTCATCGGTCAATTCTATTTAGACCCCAATGCTCGCACCGGCAAACGCGGTGGTGCGTGGATGGACGACGTTCGTGCCCGCTGGCTGCGCCCTGATACTGGCATGCTGCAAACCCCAGTGGCGCACCTGGTCTGCAATTTTGCCGATGGCGTGGATGGCAAGCCTGCACTCTTGACGCACGACGACGTCACCACCCTCTTCCACGAATGCGGCCACGGCCTGCAGCACATGTTGACCACCGTGAACGAACGCGATGTTTCCGGCATCAGCGGTGTGGAGTGGGACGCGGTGGAGCTACCTAGTCAGTTCATGGAAAACTTCTGCAGGGAGTGGGATGTGCTCAAACACATGACCGCCCACGTCGATACGGGTGAGCCTTTGCCAAGAGCCTTGTTCGACAAAATGACAGCTGCCAAAAATTTCCAAAGCGGCTTGCAAACGCTTCGTCAAATCGAGTTTTCACTTTTTGACATGCTCTTGCATACAGAAAATAAAGCTGATTTCATGGCACTGCAGGCACAAGTCCGCAAAGAAATTGCCCTGATTCAGCCGCCAGCCTACAGCCGCACCGCCCACACCTTTAGCCACATCTTCGCCGGTGGTTATGCTGCGGGTTACTACAGCTACAAATGGGCAGAGGTGCTGAGCGCCGACGCGTATGCCGCCTTTGAAGAAGCGCGTGAAGCAAAAGGTGATGCTGCTGACCCAGATGGCACAAAAACGGGTCGCAAATACCGCGAAGCGATTTTGGAATCAGGCGGCAGCCGCTCAGCCATGGACTCGTTCAAAGCCTTCCGTGGCAGAGAACCCACACTGGACGCCTTGCTACGTCACCAAGGCATGGCATAAAATCGGTTTATGAACATCAAAACGCCCCAAAATCGCTATTCCTTTATCTTAAAAGCTATTAATTTAGTAGCTGCTCAGGCAATATTTATGCTGGCTACAGGGCATTTATACGCTCAGCAGGTATACAAAAGCGTCGACAAAAATGGGCGTGTCACCTATTCAGAAACACAGCCGCTGCCAGGCTCTGGAGATAAGCTGACCGGTGACTCTGCAGCCGGCGCATCTTTGCCGTACACCTTGCAACAAGTGGCTAGCCGCTACCCAGTCACCTTGTACACCACCGCAGAGTGCGGCCCTTGCATCAACGCCCGTCTGATGTTGACCCAGCGCGGCGTGCCATTCAAAGAACTCACCGTCAGCAGCAACGAAGACATCACCGCGTACAAAAAACTCAATAGCGACAACAACTTTCCACTTGTTACCGTTGCCGCGCAGCAGCTCAAAGGCTATGAAGAAACTGAATGGACCAAGTATTTAGACGCCGCCGGCTACCCAAAATCGTCTGTGTTACCGCGTAACTACCGCAACCCAGAGGCTACGTCTTTGACACCTAAAAAAGCGGCTGAAAAGACGGAGAAAGAAGTCGCCGAAAAGCCAACACCAGCCCGCGCTGTGCGCCCTGCCGCTGCGGCACCCCAAGAGCCCAGCAACAATCCGGCTGGGATTAAGTTCTAGTGTCATTCCCGCGAAGGCGGGAATCCATAATCGCTGGTATAGATTCCCGCCTTCGTGGGAATGACGGTTCTGATGAATATTTTCCGATGTGAATTTCAAGCTTTTATTGAGCGTTCACTCGTAATGTGACCACATGCGCAATACCCGAACTGTCTTTTCACTCTGAAAAACCTCATACACCAAACGTTGCTGAATGTTGATTCGCCGTGAGTAAGCGTCAGCAAGGTCGCCCACCAGCTTTTCATAGGAGGGTGGGTTTTGAAAAGGATCGTTTGCCAGAAGCGTCAACAACTCTTGTGCTTTAGGCTTTAAACCGATGGCTGCA
>JAYUJX010000665.1:0-3083 GCA_043764955.1 Polaromonas sp. | reverse complement strand
AAACTCAGCATATCGGTTTAGATATCTACGCCGTACCCAAAATCACCAAAGTCAGCGCGGCGGTGTTTGCTACTTTTAAAGTGCGGTTTTAAGAACTAAGCGCATATACTGGTGCTATAACAAAAACTGAGAGATGGACATGAAAAGCTTTTTGATACTTGGACTGTTTGTAACTAGCCTTGGATTAGCAGCTTGCACCGCGATGCCTCCGACACGCCCAGCTGCTTGGGCTGCGCCGGAAGTGCTGGTTGCGCCTTCATCATTTCATGGGGTGCACGGTTTGGCGGTTGACGCGAAAGGGCGTTTGCTGGCAGGAACGGTTGTAGGCGGCAGCATGTGGGAAGTAGATCGCACGACCGGTGCGACCAAGGTTTTCATCGCCGCGCCTGAAGGCGAGGCCGACGACATCGCCATTGGCCCAAACGGCGAAATGGCTTGGACATCGTATTTGCAGGGCATCGTACGCTACCGTGAAAACGACGCTGCGCCGATTCGTATTCTGGCCAAAGATTTACCGGGTATCAACTCACTGGCGTTTGACCCAAAGAGCGGCAAACTTTACGCATCCCAGGTGTTTTTGGGCGATGCTATGCATGAAATTGACGTTGCAGGCGTCAAACCACCGCGTTTGATTGCGAAGGATATAGGCGGTTTCAACGGTTTTGAAGTCGGACCAGATGGCATGCTTTACGGGCCGATATGGTTCAAGGGTCAAGTGGCGAAGATGAATCCGGCGGATGGCGCGATTACCGTGATCAACCGCGAATTCAAAATCCCCGCCGCCGCTAATTTGGATGGCAAAGGCAATGTATGGGTCGTCGATACCAACACGGGCGAATTGAGCAAAGTTGAGCTGGCAACTGGCCGTAAAACGGTGATGAAACAGCTCAACCCAGCCATTGACAACCTAGCAATTGCACCAGATGGCATGGTTTATGTGTCCAATATGGCCGACAACTCGGTGCAGTCGTACAACCCTGGGTCGGGTGAGGTGCGTTTGTTGACGGGCGGTAAATTGTCTGTGCCAGGCGGCATCAAGCTGGATGGCGACACGCTGTGGGTGGCAGATTTGTTTGCCTTTCGCGAAGTCAATGTCAAAAGTGGCGCGGTGAAAGACGTGTTTCGCATGCAGTCATCTGACATGGAATACCCGTTTGCGGTGGGTTTGTCTGCGAAGCAGTTTGCCTTGACGTCATGGTTCACAGGCTCCGTACAGGTGGTTGAGCGCGCGACGCGAAAAACCACCACCGTGATTCATGGCCTCAAAGCGCCCATGGATGCCTTGTTTTTAGACGATGGCAGTTTGGTGTTTGCCGAAATTGCCACCGGCGAAGTCACCCGTGCCAGCGGTGCAGACTTCAAAGAGCGCAAAGTCATCGCCAAAGGGTTAGCAGGCCCGGTGCAGATGATGGTTGGCAAAGATGGTGCTTTGTATGTTACTGAAGCTGCTGGTAATTTAACCCGTATCAGCCTGGCCGATGGCAGCAAATCCGTCGTTGCCGATAAGTTGGCGTTGCCAGAAGGCGTGGCACAAACGCCATGGGGCACTTTCATTGTTGCCGAGGCTGCTGCGCGCCGTTTGGTAGAAATTGATCCAGCCAATGGCTCGCGCCGTACGGTAGCTGAAAACTTGCCGATTGGTTTAGAAGCCGGCCCAGGTTTGCCGCCGCCCAACGTGCCCACAGGCGTGGCCGTGGGCGCAGATGGCGTGATTTACCTGAGTGCGGATCGCAACAACGCCATCTACAAAATCAAACCGCAGCGCTAAGCCAGACGACGCTTGCTTAACCATTTGTCCACGATGTTGGCGCTGTAATGGCTGGCGACTTCGCTTAAAAACCGGTTGAAATCGACTGTAGCATCGTCGTCCGCGCGGTCTGAAATGGTACGCACGGCAGCGAAGGGCACTTTGTAATCGTGGCAAACCTGCGCAAACGCGGCGCTTTCCATTTCTACAGCCAAAGCTTGTGGCAAATCTTGCTGCAGCTTTTGGCTCTCAGTCGTGGTTGAGACAAAACGGTCGCCGCTGATGAGTAAGCCTTGGTGCAACTTTGGGTGGTTCAAACCAAACGATGTCATGGTTTCTTCTCCCAGAACATGCGGTAAATCACGCAAAACTTGGTTGCAAGCTTGCTTCAAATCATGGGCTAAGTTGCTATCGGGCAGCAAACTAGAAGTGCCATAGCCTGGTATCTCGTACCGTGGGAAAAGGGGTGATACGTCTAAATCATGCTGCAAAAAACGGTCTGCAATGACGATATCACCCACAGAAACACCTTTGCCCAAACCGCCAGCCACACCGGTAAACACGATTTGACTGGCTTTGAAATGCTCAATCAGCAAAGTAGCCGTGGTCGCCGCAGCCACTTTGCCGATACCAGAAAGTACCAAAACCACGTCATGTCCATGCAAGTGCCCAACCCAAAACTCCCGCCCAGCACGGATTTGCTTGTGTTCATCGGGCATGAGGGCCAGGAGTTGTGAGAGTTCGTCGTGCATGGCACTGACGATGGCGATGGGTTTCATACTTTCTAATATATCAAACCCCAATCAAGATATGGTCAAAGTCACTGCAGTCGGACAAACAATCAACGGCGCTTTTACAAGGATTGTAGAAATGAAGATTTGGCGGTTACTGTCTGCAAGTCGGAAAGCAGAAAAACTAATTGCGATGGCATCCTCTTATGTCTGCTTGACCATTTCTACACCTGAACTTTAAACTTAATTTTTTAGATGAAGGTTCGCTAACACACATAGCGCGAATTATTTTTTAAAGACTAGGAAAGTTTGCACTACCATCGGCGCAGAGCAAGTTGAAAATTGATGCGTCCATGAGATATCAATCAGCGGACGTTTAAAGTTGTTTCAAAAAAAATTCCACTACTTTTAGTCTTCTCAGCGATGACTTCAAGCATTAGTTATATGCTGGGCGGTGGAGACGCCTCTGGGACTTCGCGTTGGAGCTGCGATTACATTGGTGCCAGTCGGACAACAATTTTGTATGATGATTTACTTCACCCACCAGTTTTACTTTCATGAGGCAGGTTTGGCGAGCATGTTATTTAACATAATATACATCGTAT
>JAYUJX010000664.1:0-3086 GCA_043764955.1 Polaromonas sp. | reverse complement strand
CGTTTTCGGAATAATTGCCACAAAGTTGTTTTCGATTAAAAACTCAATTTCACACTAAGAATATACCTCTAACCGACGTATTTACCTCCTAAACAGCTATTATTTATATAGCAAAACTCATTCACCATCGCCGTAAAATCAGCAAAATCGCGGGTTTTCCCGTAGTTGACCTAGAAAAATCTCTCTAAAAGTGACGCATGTCACCCAAGTGTCATACAATGCTGCAAAATAGCACGATCGTTCTTTTTTATTTTTAACCGAATGATTGATCGAAAAATACATAGCATTTATATGACCCAAATTACCAAATTACCGTTGCGCCGCGCAGTTGCTGAACCTAGCTCCGCAACGGAAAGCCGCGCCATGCTGAAGGGGCAGCAAACCAAGGCTGCCATCGTGGACGCTGCGATGGGGTTGGCAACGCACCTTGGGCTGGAAGGCTTGAGCATTGGCGTGGTGGCGGAGGTGACGCAGATGAGCAAGTCGGGCGTGTTTGCACACTTTGGCTCGCGTGAGGAGCTGCAGATTTCAGTCGTTCGCGAGTATTTCAATCAGTTTGAGCAAGAGGTTTTCTACCCAGCCCTGGCCGCCCCGCGTGGGCTGCCACGGGTGCGGGTGATGTTTGACAAATGGATGCGGCTGATGGTGGATGAGGTGCAGGCGGGCTGTATTTTCATCAGCGGTGCGGCGGAGTTTGACGACCGACCCGGACCGGTGCGTGATGCGCTGGCCAGTTCTGTCCAAACCTGGCTGACCGCTGTGCGCCGTGCCATCGTACAGGCCCGCGAGGTGGGGCATTTGCCAGCGGATGCGGACGAACAACAGATTGCTTTCGAATTGCACGGACTGATTTTGGCGTTGCACTACGAGGCACGGTTTTTAAAGGATCCTAGTTCGTCTGTCCGCACTACGGCCGGTTTTAACCACATTCTGGCGAGACACGGAGTTAAATCGACCTGATAACCCACAAACCAAGACGACTAAATAATTTTCAAGTCATTTTTTTTCGCATTTATTAATTTCCATCATTTTTTAAAGCCATTCAAGGAGCTATCAATATGCCAACTTACACCCCTCCCCTGCGCGACATGCAATTTGTAATGCATGAGCTACTCAACGTCACCGCTGATTTGAAGACCATCCCCCGCCATGCTGACATTGATGTAGACACGATCAATGCGGTGCTGGAAGAGGGAGGAAAATTTGCGTCCGAGGTAATTTTTCCACTCAACATCAGCGGGGACGAAGAAGGCTGCAAGCACGACAAGGTCACCCACGCCGTCACCACACCTAAGGGCTTCAAAGAGGCTTACAGTCAATACGTAGAAGGCGGCTGGGCAGCGCTCAGCGGTGACCCAGAATACGGCGGACAAGGCCTGCCGCTGGTGGTGAACCAGTGTTTTTACGAGATGATGAACTCGGCAAACCAAGCGTGGACCATGTACCCCGGTTTGACGCATGGTGCCCATGCGGCTTTACACACACACGGCACCGACGAGCAGAAAAAAACCTATTTGAGCAAAATGACCAGTGGCGAGTGGACGGGCACCATGTGCCTGACCGAGCCACATTGCGGCACCGACTTGGGGCTAATGCGCACCAAAGCCGAGCCGCAGCCAGACGGCAGCTACCGCATCACCGGCAACAAGATTTTCATCAGCGCGGGTGAGCACGACATGACAGACAACATCATCCACCTCGTGCTGGCACGCCTACCGGACGCGCCCCCGGGCATCAAAGGGGTGAGTTTGTTCATCGTGCCGAAGTTCATGGTCAATGCAGATGGCTCGCTGGGTGAGCGCAACGGCATCTATTGCGGTGGCTTGGAGCACAAAATGGGCATCCACGGCAATGCGACGGCGCAAATCGTCATCGACAACGCCTACGGCACGATGGTGGGCGCGCCCAACAAAGGCATGAACGGCATGTTTGTGATGATGAACGCAGCACGCTTGGGCGTGGGCAACCAGTCGCTGGGCTTGACCGAAGTGGCCTACCAAAACGCGCTGGCCTATGCCAAAGACCGCATCCAGATGCGTTCGCTCTCAGGCGCGAAGGCCAAAGACAAGCCGGCAGACCCGATCATCGTGCACCCCGATGTGCGCAAAATGCTGCTGACGGCCAAGGCCTATGCCGAAGGTGGTCGCGCGCTGTCCTTATTCTGCGCCGTGTTGCTGGACAAAGCGCATTACCACCCTGACGAGAAAACCCGCAAGGACAGCGACGAGATGCTGTCGCTGTTGACGCCCATTGTCAAAGCCTTTATCACAGACAACGGCCATATCTCTACCAACGCTTGCATGCAAGTCTTTGGCGGCCACGGTTTTATCAAAGAATGGGGCATGGAGCAGTTTGTGCGCGACAACCGCATCAACATGATTTATGAAGGTACCAACACCATCCAGTCGCTGGATTTGTTGGGTCGCAAGATTTTGGGTAATAACGGGGCAACGCTGAAGAAATTTGGCAAGCTGATTGCCGCTTTGGTGGAAGAAGAAGGCGTGAACGAGAAGATGTCTGAATTCATCAATCCGATTGCGTATTTGGGCGACAAAGTGACCAAGTTCACCACCGAAATCGGCTTCAAAGGCTTCCAAAACCCGGACGAAGTGGGCGCTGCTGCCGTGGACTACCTGCGCGTGGTTGGTCACATGGTGTTTGGCTACTTCTGGGCACGTATGGCGCAGGTGGCGCTGCGTGAAATCGCCTCGGGCAATACCGACCCGTTCTACGTCGCCAAGCTGCAAACAGCGCGCTTCTATTTTGCACGTTTGTTCCCGGAGACCGCGTCCCTGATGTTGACGGCACGGTCTGGTAGCAAGGTGTTGTTAGACACTGACGCTGCGTTGGCCTAATATTCAGATTTAGTTTTTTGCTTTCCTCTCCCAAGGAGTCACCATGTATCAACGTACTTTGTTAGCAGCGGTCGTATTCACAACCAGCGGATTTGCATGTGCCCAGATGTCACCTGTAGGCACGTGGAACACGATTGACGACGTCACCAAAGCCATCAAATCTGAAATCGTGGTGACCGAGACCGCTGGCGTGCTCAGCGGCAAAGTGACTCAATTACTGCGCAAAGATGT
>JAYUJX010000663.1:0-3102 GCA_043764955.1 Polaromonas sp. | reverse complement strand
CCGAGATGGAGCGCGAGCGGCCGGGTTTTTTCACCAATTTAAAAAGCCAGCAAAAACCCAAATACATGTGGATAGGGTGCTCTGACAGCCGTGTGCCTGCCAACCAAATCACGGGTTTGGAGCCGGGCGAGGTCTTTGTCCACCGCAATGTGGCCAATGTCGTCGTGCATTCCGACTTGAACGCGCTCTCAACCATCCAATTTGCGGTGGAAATGTTGAAAGTCGAACACGTCATGGTGGTCGGGCACTATGGCTGTGGCGGTGTGCAGGCGGCGCTGGACAATGTGCGGATTGGTTTGGCCGATAACTGGATTCGACATATCCAGGACGTGCGAGATCGTCATCGTCAAGTGCTAAGTTCGTTGTCTGAAGCCAAGCGTTTGGATGCCTTGGTTGCCTTGAATGTGGTTGAGCAAGTCGTCAATGTTTGCCAAAGTACTGTGCTGCAAGATGCTTGGGGACGAGGCCAACAAATCAGTGTGCATGGCTGGGTTTATGGCGTGCATGATGGCTTGCTGCAAGATCTGCATATCACAGTGTCAGGGATAGATGGTTTAGAAGCGCTCTATTTGGTTGCTATAGAGGCGATTTTTGCATCTAGCCGGCAATAATATTTCCTAAGATGCTATTAATAATGTAGCAAAATAGGTAAAAATTCTTAATTTCCATATTATGGAGAATCCGCATGTCTGAATCTATCGTTATCGTCTCTGCCGCCCGCACCCCCATGGGTGGTTTTCAGGGTGACTTTGCCAGCCTAGCCGCGCACGACCTGGGTGGCGCATCCATCAAAGCCGCCGTGCAACGTGCTGGCATTTCAGGGGATGCTGTCAATGAAGTGCTGTTTGGCAATTGCTTGATGGCAGGGCAGGGACAAGCGCCAGCCCGTCAAGCGGCGTTCAAGGGCGGCTTGCCCATCAGCACAGGCGCGGTCACCCTGTCCAAAATGTGTGGCTCAGGCATGAAAGCTACCATGTTGGCGCATGACATGCTGGTCGCTGGCAGCGCCGATGTGATGGTCGCCGGCGGTATGGAGAGCATGACCAACGCACCGCACCTGTTGCCCAAAGGCCGTAGCGGCATACGCATTGGGCATGGCCAGATTTTCGACCACATGATGTTGGATGGCTTGGAAGATGCTTACGAGGCCGGTCGTTCCATGGGCACGTTTGGCGAAGACTGCGCCACCAAGTACAACTTCACCCGTGAAGCACAAGACAAATTCGCCATAGCCAGCGTGGAACGTGCGCAAGCAGCTATCAAATCAGGTGCATTTGCGGCAGAAATCACACCCGTCACGGTTAAAGGCCGTGCTGGAGACGTCATCATCAGCATCGACGAAGGCCCGGGCAAGATCAAACTCGACAAAATCACCAGCCTGCGTGCTGCCTTCAAGAAAGACGGCACTATTACCGCCGCATCCAGCTCCTCCATCAACGATGGCGCGGCGGCGCTGGTGTTGATGCGTCAAAGCAACGCTGAAAAAGGCAATGTCAAACCCCTAGCTCGGATTGTCAGCCACGCCACCCACGCGCAAGAACCCAATTGGTTCGCCACCGCGCCACTGGGAGCGACGCAAAAAGCACTGGTCAAAGCGGGCTGGACCGCCAAAGATGTGGATTTGTGGGAGATCAACGAGGCTTTTGCAGTGGTGCCGATGGCGCTGATGGCAGACTTGTCGTTGTCGCATGAGATCGTCAATGTCAACGGTGGCGCTTGTGCCTTGGGTCATCCCATCGGTGCGAGCGGTGCGCGCATCTTGGTGACGCTGATCTACGCTTTGCAAGCACGCGGGTTGAAACGTGGTTTAGCGACGCTGTGTATTGGTGGTGGCGAGGCCACAGCCATGGCCATTGAGCTTGTTTAATCACGGGTAAATCACTATGCTGCTGAACCAAGACCAAGAAATGATCCGCGACGCGGTTCGCGCCTTTGCTCAGGAACAGTTGTGGCCAAACGCCGCCAAGTGGGACAAAGAGCATCATTTCCCCAAAGATATACACAAAGGCTTGGCTCATTTGGGCGCATATGGCATTTGTGTGTCAGAGGAATTTGGTGGCGCTAATCTGGATTACCTCACCCTGGCGCTGGTGTTGGAAGAAATCGCTGCGGGCGATGGTGGGACGAGTACAGCTATCAGTGTCACCAATTGCCCAGTCAACGCGATTTTGATGCGCTATGGCAATCTGGAACAAAAGAAAAAGTGGTTAACGCCTTTGGCGCTGGGCGCGATGCTGGGCGCGTTTTGTTTGACCGAGCCACATGTGGGCAGCGATGCTTCTAACTTGGCAACGACAGCGAAAAAAATCGGTGACAGTTACATCATCAACGGCGTGAAACAATTTATCACCAGCGGCAAAAATGGCGATGTTGCGATTGTGATTGCCATGACGGACAAAGGCGCTGGCAAAAAAGGGATGAGCGCCTTCATCGTTCCCACCAACGCGCCCGGCTATGTCGTGGCGCGGCTGGAGGATAAGCTGGGCCAGCACAGCAGCGACACCGCGCAGATCAACTTTGACAACTGCCGCATCCCAGCAGAGAACCTGATTGGGCAAGAGGGCGAAGGCTACAAAATTGCCTTGGGTGCATTGGAGGGCGGCCGTATCGGCATAGCGGCACAAAGCGTGGGCATGGCACGCAGCGCGTTTGAGTGCGCTTTAGATTACGCCAAACAGCGTGAAAGTTTTGGACAAGCGATTTTCAGCCACCAGGCTGTTGGCTTTCGCTTGGCCGATTGCGCAACCCAGATTGAAGCGGCGCGGCAGCTGATCTGGCATGCAGCCGCTTTGCGTGATGCGGGCCGGCCGTGCCTGAAAGAAGCTGCCATGGCCAAGCTGTTTGCCAGCGAAATGGCTGAGAAGGTCTGCAGTGTGGCGATACAAACGCTGGGTGGGTATGGCTATGTGAGTGATTTCCCGGTCGAGCGCATTTACCGCGATGTGAGGGTGTGCCAGATTTATGAAGGCACCAGCGACGTGCAAAAAATCATCATCACCCGTGCCTTGGCTTAAATTCACACTCTAAAGGATGCAAAAATGGCAATTACTAAAGGATTTCGGGTTTTAGTCGATCAAGCCATGGCAGAGGTAAAAACCTATA
>JAYUJX010000662.1:0-3122 GCA_043764955.1 Polaromonas sp. | reverse complement strand
TGACGCCATTGCAGTACGATCAAGCGATTGGCGATTTGGTCGGTTACATGCAATGGATGGCAGAGCCAGCACAAGCCAGCCGCGTTCGCGTTGGTGTTTGGGTGCTGCTGTTTTTGCTGATGTTCTCAGTGATTGCATGGCGTCTGAATGCGTCTTACTGGAAAGATGTCAAGTAAACAGTTGTAAGCACTGATTACATTTTTTGATCCAGTTGTCGATGTAGCTAACAGCTAATTTACGCTGGGTTTTCGGAGTGGGTGGCTTTGCATGCTCCCCACTCTTTTTTGATTTTTAGGAGTCCTCACCATGATGGTGCTTTATTCGGGTACTACTTGCCCTTTTTCTCATCGTAGTCGTTTCGTTTTGTTCGAAAAAGGCATGGATTTTGAAATCCGCGATGTGGATTTGTACAATAAATCAGAAGACATCAGCTTGATGAATCCGTACGGCCAAGTGCCCATTTTGGTTGAGCGCGATTTGATCTTGTATGAATCAAATATCATCAACGAATACATCGACGAACGCTTTCCGCATCCACAGCTGATGCCTGGCGACCCTGTTGACCGTGCACGCGTGCGCTTGTTTCTGCTCAATTTCGAGAAGGAATTGTTTGTACATGTCAGCACCTTAGAAAACCGTGCAAACAAAGGCAATGACAAAGTTTTGGAAAAAGCGCGTTCACATATTCGTGATCGTTTGACGCAGCTCGCACCTGTTTTCTTGAAGAACAAGTACATGCTGGGTGACAATTTTTCAATGCTTGATGTGGCTATCGCACCACTGCTGTGGCGCTTGGATTTCTATGGTATTGAGCTGAGCAAAAACGCGGCGCCTTTGCTCAAATATGCGGAGCGCATTTTCTCGCGTCCTGCTTATATTGAAGCGTTGACACCGTCTGAAAAAGTGATGCGCAAGTAATTATTTGCACATTGAGAATGCATTGTGATCAATTCACCTGAGTCCACATCAACACGTCCTTACCTCATTCGTGCTCTGCACGAGTGGTGTATTGACAATGGATTCACGCCGTTGATCACCGTTCACGTTGATGTAAATACGCAAGTGCCGAAAGAGCATGTTAAAGACAAAGAGATCGTTTTGAATCTCAGCTTTGATGCCACAAGTGGCTTGAAATTAGGCAATGACTACGTCGAGTTCAAGGCCAGATTCTCGGGTGTGGCGCGTGACATTTCGGTGCCGGTCAATCGCATCATGGCCATATATGCACGTGAAACCAGCCAAGGCATGGCATTCCCAAATATTGCGGCTTTAGGCAACGCGCCAAGCGAAGAAGCAAGCGAGGAGCAGGTAGAACAAGCTCCTAAAGTGCCGGTAGCTGCTCGACCGGCGTTAAAAATTGTCAAGTAATGTGAAATATTCGGAGCAGCAACTCAGAGTTCTGGAATTTCAAGTTATAATTTTAGATACGCCGATTTAGCTCAGTTGGTAGAGCACCCGCCTTGTAAGCGGTAGGTCATCAGTTCGACTCCGATAATCGGCACCATTTTTTATAGTTTAGAAGTTTAAATATAAGAATTCAATTCTTATTGGCTTGATCAATTCTTTAAGCGTACTTTCAAACGAATCTCAGCAACTTGTTTTCCATTTGAATGCAAGTGTGCTTGAAATTTAGGCAGTAGCTGTCTTAATTTGGCAACTGCAGCATTCCCCTCGACTATCAAGCACCACGTAGTACCATCAGCAGTCGTATCTACGGCTCCAGCTTTTATGGCGGACCTTAGGGGTAAGGGAATCAACGACTGGATGGATTGCAACATAGCATTCGATTCGCGAGACAAACCAATAAGTTTTGCTAAAGTAGGCGACTCTTGTGTTGCTTCTTCGATCGAGTAAGGTGTGTTGCGGCGGTTCATGAGTCAAGTATTTTGGAGCATTTGGTATGCATTTGATTATCACTGACGCTTGGATGGCAAAAAGCAAAGCCATGCATTTAAGTGGGACTAAGCTTTTGTTAGCTGGTCTGCTGAGTGCGTTGTGCTTGATGCTTGTCTCTGTCGGGCTTTACCATTGGGTTTTTCTCACTGCCGCACGCGAAGGTTGGCCCATAGTCGGCAGCCTAGTGAAATTGGTTGCTAAAGACGATTCTGTCCAACGTGAGCGGTTTTTGCGTGAAAATTTAGATGCCATGGCTAAAAAAGTTGGCGAAATGCAAGCAAAGCTGTTACAGCTAGATGCATTAGGCGAACGAGTATCAGGGCTTGCTGGGTTACCTGTTGCAGACTCCAAACGAGCTGGCAGCGGTGGTACGTTGGTTTCTGCTCGCCCTTTGAGCATGGAGGAGCTTCAAAAAGCGCTGAATGACTTAGAGGCGCATACCGGTCAAAGAGTCGATATGTTGACTGTCGTTGAATCGCGCTTATTCGATTTGAAAATCAAGAAGCTGTTGATTCCCACGCAACATCCGGTTGCCTCTGGCAACTTGGGGTCGTCGTTTGGATGGCGAATAGACCCCATCAATGGCGGTTCAGCGCTGCATACGGGTTTAGATTTTCAGGCTTCTACTGGAGCCCCCATAGTGGCCGCTGCAGGTGGTGTTGTTGTCACTCAAGAGTACCATCCCGCTTACGGCAACATGGTCGAAATTGATCACGGCAATGATTTAATTACACGTTACGCGCATGCATCGCAAGTTTTCGTTAAAAAGGGCGACTTGATCAAGCGCGGCAAAAAAATTGCCGAAGTGGGTACAACGGGGCGCTCAACTGGACCGCATTTGCATTTTGAGGTCTTGGTTCAAGGCGTCCCACAAGATCCGCAAAAATTTTTGACCGCCGGTCAGACCATGGTTGACGACATGGTGGCAAAAAACGATAAAAACCTTGGTGCAAAGCCTGCAGCATCAAAATCAGTCAAATAATTGATTTTTTTAGAATTACCTGCTGACAAAGGTAAAATCTAAGGTTGTTGACCGCGTTAATCAAGCGTTGAAATCCGTTTGCTTATCCCCATATCTATTTATAACATTAACCAGCGACTCTGGCTTGCGTACGATAAGTGCGTTAGTTGGCTCAAGTATTCATGGCAAGTAACTTTCTCACGCAAATTTTTGGCAGCCGCAATGACAGGCAACTCAAGCAATATCGCAAAGTCATTGCCAAAAT
>JAYUJX010000661.1:0-12818 GCA_043764955.1 Polaromonas sp. | reverse complement strand
GGGCGACGTGTTGCGCGTGGCGCAGGCTGCGGTAGGCGGTGGCGGCGGCTCCTCCCACGTCTTTGGGGAGCAAGCCGACGGCCTCAGCGCGTTGCATCAGGGCGATGTTGCCTAGGTTGGTTTGCAGTTCGGGGTGGGCGGCGCTGTGGGCTAAGACGAGGTATTGCACGGCGAATTCAGCATCTAGCATGCCGCCTAGGCTGTGTTTGACGTCGAATTGGTCGGGTTTGACCGTGTGCGCGGCGCGGACTTTGTCGCGCATGGCGCCAATTTCTTGCTTCAGCGCCGGTAAATCGCGCGGGGCACTGATGACGTTTTGGCGAACTTGGTCGAATTTGGCATGCAAAGGTTCAAAGCCTGCGACGAAGCGAGCCCGAGTCATGGCTTGGTGTTCCCAGGTCCAAGCGGTGTTGCTGCCGCGCTTTTCTTGATAGTCTGCAAAAGCGGAAAATGAAGTCACCAACAGGCCAGAATTGCCGTTGGGCCGCAGCGCGGTGTCGATTTCAAACAAATCGCCTTCGGATGTTTTGGTGTCCAGCCAGGTGATGAGTTTGCGTACGAATGAGCTGTATATTTCACCAGCATTTTCATCGGAATCTTCGTAAATGAACACAATGTCCAAGTCGCTGCCGTAGCCCAGCTCTTTGCCGCCTAGCTTGCCGTAGCCGATGATGGCGATTTGTGGTGTATCACGGTGTTTGTTTTTGTGCCGCTCCCAGCACCAAGCCACGGTGACGCGCAGCACTGTGTCTGCCAGTGCGCTCAGGTCATCAGCCACTTGCTCAACGGTGAGCTGCCCTTCAATATCGCGTGCAAGGGTGCGAAACAGCTCGGCATGGTGGGCTCGGCGCAGCAGGTTCAGCAGGGTTTCCACGTCGTCTTCGCCGGTAGATTTCAGTGATTTGAGGCGCAGCGCCAGTTCGGCTTCAAACTCTGGCGCGTCAAACCGCTCGGTCAACCAAGCGTCGCCAGCCAGTTCGTCCATCACACCGGGGTGTTGCAGCAGATATTTGGCAGGCCAGCGGGCACTACCTAGTAGTTTGAGCAGGCGTTCGTGTACCACGGGGCGCTCCCACAGGAGGGCGAGGTAGCTTTCGCGGCGCAAAAGTGGTTCTAAAAAATCGGCGCTGCGCAGGGCGGCAAGCTCGGTGATGCGGCCTTCTTGCAGCCACGATGTCGTGCGTTGTACAAGGCGCATCAGCCGGTTTCTGGCGTCTTCGCGCAGGTTGAGCACGCGTGGGTGCTCGGCCAGTTGGTTTACGCGATTGTCGAATGCTGTCGTGGGTATTTTTAACGCAGACTGAGAGGATATGGAGGCAGAGGATGCAGATGAACTTGAATGTGAAATGGAAGGGGAGGGGCAAACTTTGCATGCCTGTGTGCCGCAATCGTTGCTGCTACCGTTCGCGCTAGTTTGTTGAAAGCCGCCTAAAAGTTTGTCAAACTCATTGGCTACTAGCTCACGGTGGGCATCTAAATCGGTCAAAAATGCGCAGCTGTCACTGTCGCATTCTTTGTAGCCCATGCTTTGCGCAATCCACTGCAAATCAGCATCTTGCGTGGGCATGGCATGGGTTTGCTGGTCGTCTAGATACTGGATGCGGTGCTCGACACGGCGCAAAAATTCGTAGGCGGCACGCAGCGCATTAGCCGTGGCTTGCGGCATCAAGCCTGCGTGGGCGACACGTTGCAAGGCATCGAGCGTAGGGCGTCTGCGCAGCTCTGGGTATTGGCCGGCACGAACCACTTGCAGCAATTGCACGGTAAATTCAATCTCGCGAATGCCACCGCGTGAGAGTTTGACGTCGTTCGCCCGCTCAGGCCGACCAGCACTGCGGCGGGCCGATTCTTGACGAATTTGGCGGTGCAGACTGCGCAGCGACTCAAAAACGTTGTAGTCCAAGTATTTTCTGAAAACGAAGGGTAAAACGACATCGCGTAAGGCTTTGGCAGAATGATTTGCAATGCTGCTTTGAGGCGCGACCACGCGGCTTTTTAGCCACGCAAAGCGCTCCCATTCGCGGCCTTGTACTTGCAGGTATTGCTCCAAACCAGACAAAGAAATCGCTGCAGGGCCCGAGTTGCCATGTGGACGCAATGCTAAATCGACCCGAAAGACAAAGCCATGTTCCGTTGTCGCACCCACCAAGTCGTAAACAATTTTGACGGCTTTGGCAAAATACTCGTGGTGCGAGATTTTGTTGCGACTTTCAACGTTTCCAACGGTTTCACCGTCTTGGTCGTAAACGTAAATCAGGTCAATGTCGCTGGAAACGTTGAGTTCACGCGCACCTAATTTGCCCATGCCAACGATCCACATCTGTGCGTTGGTTGGCTTTCCATGTAAAACATCTAGCTCAGCATAGGCTGCTTGCAGGGCAATTTCTAAAGCGAATTCCGCCAAATCAGTCACGGCACGGGTGACGACGCCCAAGGCTGCGCCGCATTCACAGTCAAGTTTGATCAGTCTATGCATCACCAATTGCCGCAAAATGCGCAGCGCCGCACTGGCATTGTCGCCTTGGCTCAATAATGCCTCGTAGGTGCTTTGCATGGCGGCACTTTGCGGTTCGCCAGGCGCGAGCAAAATTAAAAAATCAGCATAACGTCGATCAATACGCTGAAAAAAGCGTGAATAGTTAGCAAAACCCAACATGCTAGGTGACGCATTCGTGCGTGCTGTCATGGCAGTGTCATCGGGTAAATCGTTACAAACCATGTCTCTATCGCCTAAAGCTGGAACTATGTGTGTATTGAGCAGTCATAATTGTGCGCTGTGACCTATGAATCAATCTGACCAAGCCTCCCTGAAATTTTGGAAAATCACCGCAGCGCTGAGCAAGCTGCTGCTGGGCTTGGCTGCGACTGCGTGGCTGATGTTCGCGTTGGCTTGGATGGCGTTGCATTGGGTGATTGTGCCCCGTATTGGCGAACTTCGCCCGCGACTGGAAATTGAGGCCAGTAAGGTGATGGGTGTTCCCGTCAAAATTGGTGATATTTCGGCCAAATCCGTGGGCATTATTCCTTCGTTTGAGCTCAAAGACATTGCTTTGCTGGACTCCGCGGGCCGCGAGGCTTTGAAATTGCCACGCATTTTGGCGTCGGTGTCGCCCGCTTCTTTGTTGCGCTTTAGTGCTGAACAAATTTTGATTGAGTCGCCAGAATTGAATATTCGACGCGATGTGCAGGGTAAGTTGACGATTGCTGGTTTGGATTTCTCTAAAGACGACAAAAGCTCAGGCGGTGCAGATTGGTTTTTTTCACAGCCTGAGTTTGCCATCCGCAACGGCATGGTGCATTGGGTGGATGAAGTGCCCAATGGTGCTTTGGGTGTGCCGCCTCCGCTGACGCTAAGCCAAGTTGACTTTGTGTCACGCAATCCTTTGAATAAGCATGAACTGCGTTTGGATGCGACGCCGCCCGTCATTTGGGGTGACAGGTTCTCACTGCGCGGGCTGTTCACACAATCTCTTTTGTCAACTGATAAGGGTAAGTTCAAGGCTTGGACGGGTCAGATTTATACAGATTTTTCCAAGATTGATGTGTCTGAAATCAGCCGCTATGTGAAGCTCAATGGGCAATCTGGGCGCGGTGTAGGCGTTTTGAAAGCTTGGACCAGTTTTACCAACGGTGAGTGGGCGAGTACCACGGCAGATGTATCTTTAGCGCAGGTCGACGCCACGCTCGGCAAAGGTTTAGAGCCGCTGGCTTTGCAATCTATGTCTGGGCGTTTGATTGGGCGTAAGTTGAAGCAAGGCTTTGAAG
Organism: Polaromonas sp.; assembly: GCA_043764955.1. Classification (GTDB taxonomy): domain Bacteria; phylum Pseudomonadota; class Gammaproteobacteria; order Burkholderiales; family Burkholderiaceae_C; genus Aalborgiella. Next base: position 9,053 of record JAYUJX010000661.1, on the reverse strand, counting down.
CATCTACACAAAATTTGCAGTTTCAAACGCGAGATGGTTTGCGCTGGCCAGGCGGCAATATGTTGTTTTCGCAAACGAATCCAACCCAGGCGGAAGCCGCGGTGGTTGATGGTGCTGTAGATACTTTTGATGCGACGAAAAGCATCAACGACTTTAAGGCGGACAAGCTAGATTTGGCCGTCATCAGCTTGATCGCAAATAAAATTCCTTTGGGCGCTTCAACGCATGAGCTCATCACTAGCTTGGCACCAAGAGGTTTGATTGAGTCGATATCTGCACATTGGCAGGGCTATCCAGATGCGCCGCAAGAACTCAAAGCCAAGGGTGTGATCAAAGGCGTGCAAATTTCAGCAAAATCCAGCAGCAACCAAGTCGGAGAAGGCATTGATAAACATGAGTCGGCGGGACGACCTGGTTTTAGGGGCGCAAGTATTGATTTTGATGTGACCTCAACGGGTGGAAAAGCCAAAATAGCGATTGACAAAGGTGCTATTGATTTGCCTGGCATGTTTAGTGATGCCGTGATTCCTATTGACCAATTGAGTGCAGATGTCGTTTGGCGTATGACACCACTTAAAACACCGTCCAATACAAAAGATAAAAATAAATCTACCGCAAACGCAGAATCTGCCATAGACGTGATGGTGAGTAATCTGAGTTTTAAAAATGCAGACGCGCAAGGTGCAGCGCAATTGACTTGGAAAACCAGCGATCCGGCTACGGCTCTCAATAAAAGTAAATTCCCTGGGATCCTCGATTTAAATGCGAAATTGACGAATTTTGAGTTGTCCAAAGTCTCGCGATATCTGCCATTGGGTATCCCCACAAAAGCACGTGAATATGTGCGAGATTTACTCACCGAGGGAAAGGCGAGTGAGGTCGATTTTAAAATCAAGGGCGAGGTTTGGGACATACCTGCTGCAAAAGCGAATCAAGGTGATTTTAAAATCACAGCAAAATTTAACAATGCACGCGTAGCCTATGTTCCCAAACGATTGCAAGACCCTACGGATTTGCCGTGGCCTGAACTAAGTAAAGTAGCTGGTGAAATGGTGTTGGATAGAACCAGCTTGATTGTGAAAAGCACGAGTGCTGAGGTAGCTGGCATGCCGGGCATTGCGATTGCGCAGGCTAATGTTTCAATTCCAGATTTGAAACTCACCGTCGTCAATGTGAATGCGCAAGGAAAAAGCGCTATGGTAGATATGTTGGGCTTTGTCAACAAGTCGCCCTTGTATGGCATTACCAGCCAATCTCTGAGCAAGGCAACTTCGAGTGGTTCAGGCGATTTTAAAATTGAACTATCACTGCCGATTGGGGATTTTAATAAGACGCGCGTCAAAGGCGATATTGTTTTTTTAGGAAACGATGTTCAGATGGCTCCTCAAACCCCTTTGATTGGTCAAGCCAAAGGTTTACTGCGCTTCTCTGAAAAAGGCTTTTTGATCAAAGACGCGCAAGCACTGATGTTTGGCGATGCGGTTCGTTTTGACGGTGGCAATTTGAATGCAGGTGATCCAGCGTTAAGCCCAACAGGTAAAGGCGTTGTTATTCGTGGTCAAGGGGTTGTCAGTGCGCTGGGTTTGCAACGTGCTAGTGAGTTGAGTTTTATTCCGCAGTTGGCTAAAAGTGCTTCTGGAAGTACGGCTTACTCTGCGCAGTTGCGTTTCGCGCACGATCAAACCGAGGTCTCTGTTCAAACCAATTTACAAGGTCTCGCCTTGACTTTGCCCGCACCATTTAATAAACCTGCGCAAAGCATCTGGCCCTTGAAGTTTGAGAATACTTTGTTGGAGTCATCAGTTATTCCTGAGCGAGATGGCAAGGTTCGTCTGAAAGACAGCATAAATCTAAGCATTGAAAAAATAGCAGACTTCAAACTCATGCGTGACATTAGCGGCAATGTGCCAAAGGTCATACGCGGCTCCATGAGTGTGGGCTTAGATGCTGGTGAAGGGACGCCTGAGCCAAACAATTCCGTTGCAGCCAATGTCAATGTTGACCGTTTGGATTTAGACGAGTGGTCTAGATTTTTCACTTCCTTACAAAACAGCAGTGTCGGCACTGCAGCAAAAGCTGGTGTGCAAGCAGCTTCGAATCAACATGTTTTTGATGACTTGATTCCTTCAACAATGGCGGTTCGAACAAAGGAGCTGATTGTCGAGGGCCGAAAATTTGAAAATGTTGTTATTGGTGGATCGCGCGAGGGCTCCATTTGGCGTGCCAATATGGAGGCGAAACAGCTCAGCGGTTATGTGGAATACAGACAAGCCACACCGTCACTGGCAACAGGGCGTATTTACGCGCGACTAGCACGGTTGGTGATTGGAGAAGCACAAGTCAAAGATGTTGAGAAACTGTTGGATGAACAACCAGTCAGTATTCCTGCCTTAGATTTGGTGGTTGAAGATTTCGAGTTGCGAGGTCAAAAATTCGGAAAAATTGAAATTGATGCTGTTAACCGCTTGTCAAACGCAAGTGGTGCCGCAAATGGAGCCACAGATGGCACACGCGTATGGCGCTTGAACCGACTGAATGTCACTGTACCAGAGGCAAAATTAACAGCCAATGGTTTTTGGGCCTATCGCGAGGGTTTGCGAACAGATACCGCCAGCAAGGGTGATGCGAATCTGCTAAATACACTTGAACGCCGTACAACAGGCATAGACTTCAAGCTAGACATATCTGATGCAGGCCAACTACTTGAGCGATTTGGTTTTAAAGGCGTGGTGCGTAATGGCAAAGGAAAGCTTGATGGTCAGCTAACTTGGCGTGGCTCCCCCCTGGCAATGAATTACCCAACATTGGCAGGTCAATTTAATATCAACGTCGAGAATGGCCAGTTTTTGAAGGTGGATCCTGGGGCCGCAAAACTATTGAGCGTATTAAGTATGCAGTCGATTGCAAAACGGTTGACATTGGACTTTCGAGATGTGTTCAGTGAAGGTTTCGTTTTTGATTTTCTACGTGGCGACGTGACGATAGACCGCGGTTTGGCTACGACCAACAATATGCAAATCAGTGGTGTTAATGCCGTTATTTTGATGGATGGAAAATCGGATATAGCAGCTGGAACACAAGACATCAGAGTCGTTTATGCGCCCGAGGTAAATGCGGGTGTTGCATCATTGTTGGTGGCATCAGCTATAAATCCGGCTATTGGTTTGGGGACGTTTTTGGCGCAGTTATTTCTTCGCCAACCTCTCATAGAAGCAGTTACAAAAGAGTTTAAAGTGTCGGGCACTTGGTCTGAACCCGTGGTAACTGAAGTCAAGCGAACGCCTAGAGCTGATGTAAAAAAATAAGGATATTGCTGAATGAAAGTAGCTGCAATTCAAATGGTCGCGGGTGGCGACTTAGCTGTTAATTTGCAACACGCTGCGGCGTTGTTGAAGCAGGCGGCACAAGCCGGTGCCGAGCTTGCAGCGTTGCCTGAGTATTTTTGTTTGATTGGCAGCAAAGATACAGATAAATTGGTAATTTCTGAGTCAGCAGGACCGGGAAAGATACAACAATTTTTTGCTGATACAGCGCGTGAATTGAATATCTGGATCGTGGGCGGGACAATACCCATGGCTACCAATGATCCTATGCATGTTCGAAATAGTGTTTTGGTTTACTCGCCTGCTGGTGAATTGGCAGCTCGTTACGACAAAATCCATTTGTTCCGTTTTGACAATGGTGTCGAACGTTACGATGAATCGCATGTCTTGGAGCGAGGTGATCAACCAACCAGTTTTGAACTACCCTCAAAAGATGGCCATACTTGGCGCATCGGTTTAAGTGTTTGCTACGACATGCGGTTCCCTGAGCTGTACCGCACGCAGGAAGTTGATGCTTGGCTAGTGCCCAGTGCCTTCACTTACACAACCGGGCAAGCACATTGGGAGATTTTGCTGCGTGCGCGCGCTATCGAAAACTTAGCTTACGTTGTCGCGCCAGCTCAAGGGGGGGCACATCCTTCTGGCAGGCGTACTTGGGGGCATACGATGGTGATTGAACCTTGGGGTACGGTGTTATCGGTTTTGCCTGAAGGTGAAGGTGTTGTGATGGCAGAGTTGGATATTGAAAAATTAAAGCATCATCGTCAACAACTGCCTGCATTGCAGCATCGTGTTTTATGAATGATGCTTCTGAACGATATTTAGTGGGGATTTCACTTTGATTTGTTATTTTTACTTTGCTCCGTTTGTTCTTCGCGTCGAATCTCACCTTTAGTGCGACCGGAAAACATGGTCCACCATACGATGCCAATCAAAATCAGCAACGCCAATAAAGCTTCGAGTATCAATAAAGTCATGATTCTTCCTAGACAAAGTTTACAAAGTCTTCTAAAAAATATTCTTCTTTGCGGTTTGATTGTAGGCTTCTTAGCCTCGTGCTCGACACCTTTGGCACCAAGTCAAGAAGTCGTCCTGCCAACGATGTCTGTTGAGGATAAGAGCGCGCTGCCAACGCCGATATTGCAAACTAAAAGCCGCTGGCTGCCTGTCCAATGGCGTGAGCTGCCAGGCTGGCAAGACAACGATGCCACGCAACATGAAGCGTGGAGCGCATGGCAAAAAAGTTGTCAAAATGCGGCAACAATCAATGCCTATTTGTGCCCTGAAATTCGACGCCTTGGCATGGCCAATAGCACTGAGCAGCGACATTGGATGATGCAAACCTTGCAACCCTATCGCGTTGAAAGTTTGCAAGGTCCAACCGAGGGCTTGCTGACGTCCTATTACGAACCTGTTTTAGAGGCATCGCGTAAATTGCGGCCAGGTTTCACGGTACCTTTATACCGATCCCCAGCAAACACCCATGGCAAAACACCTTGGTACACGCGCCAAGAGATGGATACACTGCCGCAAGTCAAAGCGCAATTGCGTGGGTTAGAAATCGCCTACGTTGCAGATCCAATAGATGCCTTGATTTTGCACATTCAAGGTTCCGGTCGCGTCAATATGCTGGAAGCGGATGGCACAAAGCGAACGGTGCGTTTAGCCTATGCCAGTACCAACGAGCAACCCTATAAAAGTGTTGGTCGTTGGTTGCTTGATCAAGGTGGTACACGCGATGTTTCTTGGCCAGGCATCAAAAGCTGGCTAGCCAGAAACCCGCAGCGTTTGAATGAGCTGCTATGGAGCAACCCACGCGTTGTCTTTTTCCGTGAAGAGGCCTTGTCAGACACACAATTAGGCCCTAAAGGTGCACAAGGCGTGCCACTAACACCAGGTCGCTCTATCGCTGTAGACCGCGGAAGTATTCCTTATGGCACACCAGTGTGGCTGTCTAGCAATGGCCCAGAAGGTGCCGTACAGCGTTTTCAAAAAATGGTTTTGGCGCAGGACACAGGCAGCGCCATCACGGGAGCAGTTCGCGCTGATTATTTCATGGGTTGGGGAGCTGAAGCTGGAGAAGTAGCAGGGCGCATCAAACAACCGTTGCAAATGTGGGTGTTGTGGCCTAAATTACCGCATTAGTTTTACCGCGTTAATTTTTTCACCAAATGATCTAGCGGCAATTCGCTGCTGGCTTTCACCTCCCCCAAGGAGAAGCTGGTGTGCAGATCTTTTACATTCGGCAGGTTGATCAATTGCTTCAACGCAAAGTTCGAGAAATTGTCCAAATCTTGTGCGACCACTTGCAGCTCAAACGTTCCTGTGCCGCTGATGTAATGACAGCTCACTACTTGCGGTAGTTTTTTGATAGCTTCTTCTAGTTCACGCGTTACATCGCCACGATTTCGCTCTGCATCAAGCCTAACAAACGCCAATACACCCAAACCGATTTTGTGGCGGTCGATCTCCGCGCGATAGCCTTTGATGAAACCACTTTCTTCAAGTGCCCGAACGCGTCGCCAGCAGGGTGCTGCAGACAGGCCAACACGCGAAGCCAGTTCAGCATTGGTGAGTCGTCCATCTGCTTGCAGTTCTTTCAATATTAAGACATCAAACTTATCAAGTGTTTCCATATTTTCGTATTTTAAGCAAGATTTATCCAAATACTAGCCAATTTTTAGCAAAAATAGCAAACACTTACCTGCTTATCAAGCATACACTTTGCGGTAATATAAATAACAACGAGAGACCGATAGCATGAACGCACCCTTACCAGAGCACATACGCAAAGCGCTAGAAACTGTCACTCTTGATGACAAGTATTCGCTAGATTACGGTAGTGCATTCATGAGCGGCGTACAAGCTTTGGTGAAGCTGCCCATGTTGCAGCGCTTGCGTGACCAATTGCAGGGTAAAAATACAGCAGGCTTTGTCAGTGGTTACCGCGGTTCTCCGCTAGGTGGCTATGACCAAGCTTTGTGGAAAGCTGCGCCTTATCTAAAAGCGCAAAACATCGTTTTCCAACCAGGCGTTAATGAAGAATTGGCCGCTACTGCGCTGTGGGGTACTCAGCAACTCGGTTTTTCACCCCCTGGAACGAACAAGTTTGATGGTGTTTTTGGTATTTGGTATGGCAAAGGGCCAGGTGTTGACCGTTGCTCTGACGTCTTCAAGCATGCCAATATGGCTGGTACAACTGAGTTTGGTGGCGTGATTGCCGTTGCAGGGGATGACCACATTTCCAAAAGCTCAACCGCAGCACACCAAAGCGACCACATTTTCAAAGCCTGTGGTTTGCCAGTTTTTTTCCCAGCCAATGTACAAGAAATCCTTGACTTAGGCATTCACGCCTTTGCCATGAGCCGTTTTTCTGGTGTGTGGGCGGGTATGAAAACGATTCAAGAAATTGTCGAATCCAGCGCCACGGCGATGATAGACCCCGAGCGCGTCAAAATCATCATGCCGACTGATTTTGAGATGCCAGCCGGTGGCCTGCACATCCGCTGGCCCGATGTAGCGCTCGACCAAGAAGCGCGTTTGTTTGACTACAAATGGTATGCCGCCTTGGCGTACATTCGCGCCAATAAGCTCAACTACAACGCGATTGAAGGCAAAAATGACCGCTTCGGCCTCATCGCCAGTGGCAAAGCCTACAACGACACACGCCAAGCTTTGTTGGATTTGGGCTTGGACGACGCGACATGTCGCCACATCGGTATTCGGTTGCACAAAGTCGGCGTTGTTTGGCCGCTGGAAGCGCAGTTGACGCGTGAATTTGCCACCGGCTTGCAAGAGATTTTAGTCGTCGAAGAAAAACGCCAAGTCATCGAATACCAACTCAAAGAAGAGCTGTACAACTGGCGCGATGATGTGCGGCCTACGGTGCTGGGCAAATTCAATGAAATGGAGGGCGGTGAATGGTCAACGCCAAACCCAAGCGCGAACACCTTGCTGCGTGCCAATGCCGATTTGTCACCTGCCATCATTGCCAAAGCGATTGCCGGAAGACTCAAAAAACTTGGCATGGATGGCGGTGAAGGCAGTGATATTCGCAGGCGTATCGATGCACAACTGGCGATCTTAGAAGCTAAAGAGCGCGCCATGCAGCTGCAGACGACTCAGCAACTCAGCGACGCCGAGCGTCAACCTTGGTTTTGCTCTGGTTGCCCACACAACACCTCAACCAAAGTGCCGGAGGGCTCGCGCGCTATGGCGGGTATTGGCTGCCATTTCATGAGTATTTGGATGGATAGATCCACGGTAGGCTTTACCCAAATGGGTGGCGAGGGCGTGCCTTGGGTCGGGCAGCAGCCGTTCACGACGGATCAACACATTTTTGCCAATTTGGGCGATGGCACCTACTTCCACAGTGGCTTACTTGCTGTGCGGCAGTCTATTGCGGCTGGAGTCAACATCACCTACAAAATTTTGTACAACGATGCGGTGGCGATGACGGGCGGTCAGCCCGTGGGTGAGCGACCAGAAGGACACTCGGTTGTACAAATTGCGCAATCCATGCAAGCGGAAGGTGCTGCAAAAATTGTCGTTGTCACTGACGAACCCGAAAAATACGAAGGCGTCGCTTTGGTTTCCGGTGTCTCTGTGCATCACCGCGACGAGTTAGACGCGATTCAAAAGCAATTCCGCGAGATCAAAGGTACCACTGTCATCATTTACGATCAAACCTGTGCCACTGAAAAGCGCCGCCGTCGCAAGCGTGGCACCATGGCGGACGTTGCCAAACGCGTTGTCATCAACGAGCAGGTGTGCGAAGGCTGTGGCGACTGTAGTGTCCAGAGCAATTGCTTGAGCGTTGAGCCGCTAGAGACGGACTTTGGCCGCAAACGCACCATCAACCAAAGCAGCTGTAATAAAGACTATTCTTGCGTCAAAGGCTTTTGCCCGAGTTTTGTCACCGTGGAAGGTGGCCAGCTGAAAAAGAAAAGCAAAGCAACGAACGCGACGCAAAATCCGTTCGCCATGTCCGCCTTGCCTGAGCCAAACATATTATCTACACCACAAACCTATGGCATCGTCGTCAACGGTGTGGGTGGCACAGGCGTCATCACGATTGGGCAATTGCTCGGTTTTGCCGCGCATATAGAGGGCAAAGGTATTGTCACGCAAGACGCTGGCGGTTTGGCGCAAAAGGGCGGCGCGACCTGGAGCCATGTGCTGATTGCCGACCACCAAGACGACATCCGCACCACCCGCGTGGGCATGGCGGGTGCGGATTTGATCATCGGCTGCGATCCGATTGTTTCCGCCAACAAAGAAACCACCATGCGCATGCGTGCAGGTCGCACGCATGTCGCGCTCAATGCGCACAGTACGCCGACGGCGGCTTTCGTGAAAAATGCTAATTGGTCTAACCCAGCACAAAGCTGTGTCGACAATATCACTGCCATTGTCGGTGCTGACAGTGAACGTGGTGGTGTCAGCGCATTCAATGCCGATGCTTTGGCCACTGTGATGATGGGGGACAGTATTTATACCAACCCCATCATGTTGGGCTATGCCTGGCAAAAGGGCTGGGTGCCGTTGCAAAAAACATCTCTTATGCGTGCGATTGAGCTGAACGCTGTGGCCGTTGATAACAACAAAACTGCATTTGAATGGGGTTGCCGTGCTGCACACAACTGGGCTGAAACTGAGCAACTTTTGCAGTCCAGCGACACAAATTTGCATGTGATTGATTTCAAAAAGCGAGATCCATTAGAGGACATC
>JAYUJX010000660.1:0-3148 GCA_043764955.1 Polaromonas sp. | reverse complement strand
ATAAAAATAATAGCAATTTTAGAGGTATAAAAACGAATCTAGCAGGCGTATTTATTGCTTGAGTAGCTATAAAATTAGAAGTAATTTTGCCTATTTTATGAACGACTTAAACATCACAAACGCATGCACAAACCCAAGTTTTTGGTGCTGAAACACCCCCGGCAACGTACCCACAATCTCAAACCCCAGTTTTCGCCACAGCTTAACAGCACCTGTGTTGGTTGAAACGACGAAGTTGAACTGCATCGCTCTGAAACCCATCTCAACCGCCAATTTCTGCGAATGCTCGCACATTTGCGCAGCAATGCCTTGGCCTTGAGCCGTTTTTGCGACCACATACCCGCAGTTGCACACATGCGCACCTAAGCCGGGTTGGTTGGGTTTGATGAAGTAGGTGCCTAGGATATCGCCAGCGTCGTTGCAGGTTACAAAGGTCGCAGCAGGCAGCTCAATCCACGCTTTGTGGATTTCAGCCTCGGTGCTTTGGGGGGAAAACGTGTAGGTGTCGCCGGCTGCGAATGTGGTTTGCAGGATGAGCCAGAGGGTTGGCCAGTCTGCTTCGGCGAAAGAGCGAATTTGGATCATAAAATCTTACAAAAATATTGCTGTAGCCGGCTTATTTATTGACTGAACAGCTATCTATTTTATAGTAAATTTAAGACCAAATTGGGCCTAAGCTGAGACTTAAACTTTAACGTGCTTATCAAAAAATGCCATGGTCCGCTCCCAAGCCAATTTGGCCGCTGCGGCGTCAAACCGTGGCGTAGTGTCGTTGTTGAAGCCGTGTTGCGTACCCGCGTAAACATAGGCGGTGTGCGGCACGTTGGCGGCTTTCAGGGCGGCTTCGTAGGCGGGCCAGGCGGCGTTGATGCGTTCGTCCACACCTGCAAAATGGATCTGCAGCGGGGCTTTGACTTTGACGGCATTCTCAGCAGCGGGGTGGTTGCCGTAAAAGGGTACTGAGGCGTTTAAGTCAGGGATGCGGGTGGCGAGGGTGTGTGAAATTCCGCCTCCGTAGCAGAAACCGGTCACGCCAAGCTTGCCAGTCGCGTCCGCGCGAGCGCGTAACCAAGTGGCGCTGGCCATGAAGTCTTCGATGATTTTCTTTTGATCGAGCTTGGTGAAGAGCTCGCGGGCTTTGTCTTCATCCCCGGGGTAGCCGCCTAAGTGGGTGAGGGCGTCGGGTGCGAAGGACATGTAGCCGTCAACCGCTAAGCGGCGGGCGATGTCTTCAATATGTGGGTTCAGGCCACGGTTTTCATGGATGACCAAAATGGCGGGCAATTTATTGCTTCCTGCACTGGCAGGGCGGGCGAGTAGGCCTTTGATGCTGCCTGAGCCGTCTGGAGATTTCACTTCTACGGTTTCGGTGATGATGCGTTTGTCGCCTTTGGGGACAACTTGCGCGGCTGCAAAATTGGGGCTGAGTGCGGTGAGCAGCATCGCAGCTGTCGTGCCTGCGGTGGCGAATTTGGCAGCGCCTTCGAGAAAACCACGTCTGTCAATGCCGCCGTGCACGTAGGCGTCAAACAAAATCAGCAGTTCTTGGTCAAAGTCTTGCGCCGTGAGTCTTTGTTTCAGTGCCATAGTCGTCAACTCCTGAGAGGTTGTTTGAAAAAATATAAGCATAGCGATATTCGTTCAAAGGAAAAAGGAAAAGGATAAAGGCTATGCTGTCGGTATGGCTATTTTGTTTCACCCGTTTTCAAAGCGCAGACAATTTTTACAACTTGCAGGTTTTGCAGCCGCTAGTGCGAGCATTTTGTCTTTGCCGCGCAGTGTGTGGGGTCAAACGGATACACCACGCAAATTTCAGACAAATCCGTTCGCGCTTGGCGTTGCGAGTGGCTCGCCCACGCATGATTCTGTTGTTTTATGGACGCGTTTGGTTGAAAGCAGCTTGAATAACAGCGCAGTAATGGTTCGCTGGGAAGTGGCAGATGACGAAAAATTTACCCGCATTGCGCAAAACGGGCAGTATCTGGCGACAGCAGATTTAGGGCATTCTGTGCATGTGGAATTACAAAACTTGCAGTCTGACCGCTGGTATTTTTACCGCTTCATGGCGGGGGATGCCGTTAGCATGGTTGGCAAAACACGAACTTTTCCTAAAGCGGGCATAACCGTTGACAAGTTAAAAATCGCCTATGCGTCTTGCCAGCGCTGGGAGGCTGGCTACTTCACCGCCTACAAGCACATGTTGGCTGAAAAACCAGATGCTGTGCTATTTTTGGGCGACTACATCTATGAATACCCAGGCAACCCTGCTTCTGCCGTGCGGCTGCCAAGTTCTACATCAAGCCTAGGTTTTGTTTTGACTTTGGACGACTACCGTAGCCGCTATACCCAGTACAAAAGCGATGCTGATTTACAAGCCATGCACGCCGCCTGCCCGTGGCTGATGACTTGGGATGACCACGAGGTGCAAAACGACTATGCAAGTTTGACGGCGGGCGACAGCGGTTTTTCCGATATCTTCTCGGACCCCGTAGACTTTTCCATGCGCCGTGCTGCAGCTTACCAAGCCTATTATGAAAATATGCCGATTCGGTCGTCTACGCTGACCAAAAGCTTGGCGGGCGTGCTTTCAGGAACTGAATTTCGCAAAGAACTCCGAATTTATCAGCGCGTAGACGTGGGGCAATTGGCCTCGTTTTACATACTAGACACCCGCCAATACCGTGACAGGCAGCTGTGTTCCAAAGACGGTAAATTAGGTTCTAGCGTCGTCAACCCTACCAAATGTGCTGATTGGTTAGACCCAAAACGCACGCTACTTGGTGCGCAGCAAGAGGCTTGGTTGAGTGCTGAATTGACGTCAGCCAAGCAACGTGGCTCAGTTTGGAATGTGCTGGCGCAGTCCACTCTGTTTGGCGCTCGCGACAACAATCCCAGCAAAGACCATAGCTTTTTCAACGATGGCTGGGACGGCTACGCGCCTGCGCGCCAGCGTTTGACCGACGCATTGCAAAAAAACACGGTGAACAACCCCGTCATCCTGGGCGGCGATGTGCATGAAAACTGGGTGGGTTACTTGAAAGCAGATTATTCGCAAACGGCTGCTGCGCAAGCCAGCGCGGCGATAGGTGTGGAGTTTTGCGGAACAAGTATCACGTCTCCAGCCGGCAGTGCTGCGGCGGAGAGAACC
>JAYUJX010000659.1:0-3152 GCA_043764955.1 Polaromonas sp. | reverse complement strand
AAGGCGCGCACCGCGATGGGGTAGATTTTGTAGCGGTCGTGCTTATTCAGCGCCATGGCATCAAAGGCGGTGAAACGCGCGTGTTTGAGGTGGATGGCCCAGCGGGTCAGCGTTTCACCATGACAGAACCGTGGACGCTGCTGCTGCTGGATGACGAGCGGATGATTCATGAATCAACGCCGATTCAGCCTTTGGAGCCTGAAAGTTCAGACCTGAGCTACCGTGATACCTTGGTGCTGACGTTCAGAGCCAAGGCATTTCAGGGCGAATAAACTTTTTGCGCGCCATAATTTCGCTATTTACTATATTTTTAATAGCTGCATAGAAAATAAATACGCTTGCTACAGAGGATATTTTTATTTTTTAAAGTAGTTTCATTTTCTTCGCAGCTTCCGTCAATTCAGGTCGGAAGTTCGGGTGCGCAATGGAAATCAGTTCCAAAGCGCGTTGTTTGATGGATTTGCCGTCAAGTCGCGCAACGCCATACTCAGTCACCACGTAGTTCACTTCATTTTTACTTGTTGAGACAGCAGTGCCTTGGGTCAACATGGGTGCTATGCGTGAAACGGTATCGTCTTTGGCGGTGGATGGCAGCACAATGAACGATTTTCCGCCTTTGGAGCGGTTGGCAGCGCGCACAAAATCGGTTTGACCACCTGTGCCGGAGTAGGGCGTGGAGCCGAGACTCTCTGAACCGCATTGACCCAAAAAGTCGATCTGCAGCGTCGCGTTGATGGAGATCAGGTTGTCGTTTTGACCCGCTAGGAAAGGGTCGTTTGTGAAGTTGACGGGGTGCATCTCCAGCATGGGGTTGCGGTCCATGAACTGGTGCAGCTTTTTAGAGCCCAAAGCAAAAGTCGCAATCATCTTGCCGGGCATGTAGTTTTTACGGCGGTTGGTGACCACGCCTGCTTCGACCAGGGTCAAAATGCCGTCACCCAACATTTCAGTGTGGATGCCCAGGTCATGCTTGTGGGTCAACTGCATCACGACGGCATCCGGGATACCCCCGAAACCGATTTGCAGGGTCGAACCATCATCAATCAGGTCAGCCACGTATTTACCAATAGCTTCCTGCACGGGGCCGATTTTGGGCAAACCCACTTCGATAATGGGTGCATCGTCTTCCACCAAAGCAGTAACCTGCGAGATATGCACATGGCAGTTGCCATAGGTAAAGGGGACATTGGGGTTGACCTCCAGCATGATGGCGTGCGCTTTGGTGATTGCCGCCATGGTGTAGTCGGCCCCAAGGCTGATGGAAAAATTGCCGTGTGCGTCCATCGGCGAGCAGATGGCAAACACCACATCGGCAGCCATGGTGCCGCGCTCTATCTTGCGTGGGATTTCTGAAAAATTATTCGGAATGTAATCCACCCAGCCTTGTTGCGCACCTGCGCGGCAACCTCCTCCCAAAAAGAAACCGACGTGGCGGACGTTTTCAACCGTTTCTGGGTCAAAGTAGGCAAACTTGCGCATCGGCAGGACGCAACCCACTTTGACGTCGCGGTACGAGTGGCGTGCTTCAGACAGCGCATTGAGCAGCACCGGTGGTTCCCCCGCACCTGCTGACACAACGATGAAATCACCATCGCGGATTTGTTTGATCGCCTCTTCGGCGGTCATGCATTTGTCGTTGTATTGGGCTTGGTAGGTCATGTGAGATGAGTGGGTAGGATTACAGATTAACCAATAAGTTTACGCAACCAGTTGACAATGGACTTACGTGGATCATGTCCGGAACGGAGCAGTTGGATCGTCTCATCCAGTTTGCAGACGTGTTGCTGGATGTCAGTTTGTGAGCGTTGTAATTCTGTATTGGCTTCCAACAAACTGAGCGCGTATTCCTCTGATCTTGCGGCGGTATCCCGCAAAAAAGCATTGTCGATGTGCAGCTGTCTTACGAACGGGTAGGTCTCAGTGGGTGCAGCTCCTTTCACAAACGGGAAATAGTTGCCTGTCAGGACACTTTGTGTGCGCCCATCCAGATAGCAGGCTGTAAAAGCACGCCGTGGCTGAGAAGTGGGATTTAATCCTGATCGATGCAGCAGCCAGTTATGCATCAAAAGACAGTGGCCAGCCTCAACCTCAAGCGCTTCAATGTTGTCGTCTAAGCAATAATGCTTGACATCTTCGTCGGAAATAATGCTGCCATGCGTGCTGAGCAATCCCAAGCGATGAGAGCCTGAAATAATCTCTATGCACCCATTTTCAACTTTAGCGGCATCCAGCGCCAACCAAATGGTGATCAATGGATCGCGGTCAAGCGCCCAAACTTTACCACCATCTTGATGCCAGGGCAGCAAGGTTCCCTGTCCTGCTGGTTTGTTCATGATCATGGCTCGAAAGATGGATGTTGATGTATGAGCACCATATTCGTGTGCGCAAATCTCTGCAAACAGAGGGTGTTTGACCAATGTTAAAAAGAGATCATCCATTTCCAGGCCCTGGATTTTTCGATATAGCAAGCCCTCAGGCACGAAATCATGATGGGCCTCGGGCAGTTGTTCATACGCGCCACCAGTGTCAAGTTGCATTTGAATAGCAGGATTGCGAATTTTTCCACTAGCCAAATCATCAGCGCGCTGACGCAAAGCATCTATGCTTTGTTGATCCAATATTTTTCCGAGGCGTAAATAACCTGTGCGTGAGTATTCAGCCCATTGTTGTTCCGTTAATTGCATGTCAGTGTCCATGATTCTCATTGATTGTTTCAGACCAGCTACTTATGCACAAAGGGATGTATATTGAGCGTGAGCATTGGGAATAGATAATAATGTGTAAAGATTGTCAAATCTGAGTTTAATTCTGATTCCATATCTTGACATTGTCATCCAGAGCATTGAGCTTGTTAATTTCAGAGGTTTGTAGTTGAAAACGATTCTAGTAGTGGGCGATTTGGCCGGTTCTGTCGCTTATCACGCCGGTGATGAGGCCATGGCTGAAGCTGACATTGAATTGCTTCGAGTTGTTTTTCCAGAAGTCAAAATCATTGTTACAAGTTCAGACCCAGTGTGGAGCGCTCGGGCACTTGCCTGTGATGCAGTTCGATCTGGCTCCTTCAACGCGTGTCAGACAGAAGAAGAGCGGGTAACGCTGTTAAAAAAATCTGCAGACGATTTTTTATCCATCGTCGCAAATGTTGATGCTGT
>JAYUJX010000658.1:0-12991 GCA_043764955.1 Polaromonas sp. | reverse complement strand
TCTTTGTCAAAGGCGATTTGTACTTTCATAGACTTGCTTTTATCGCAGGCGAGCTTGAAGGCCTCTTCAGACTGGTCAAAAGCGATGATGTCGGAAATGACGGGTTTGCCGTCAATCAAACCTTGGTTCAAAAAGGCAACGGCTACCGCAAATTCGGAGTGGAATCGGAAAGTGCCGCGCAACTCAATTTCTTTAGCTACCAGCATGTTCAGCGGAATTTGCGCATCTCCGCCCAGGCCAATGCTGACAATCACGCCGCGCGGCATGACGACACTCAGCCCCGCACGCAAGGCTTTGTCGCTGCCAGAGGCTTCGAACATCACGTCAAAGCTGCCTTTGTCCACTGAGAATTTATCCAGTCCTTCTGGCTCTTTAACGAGGTTAATGACCTCATTCGCACCCATTTTCAATGCGCAAGCCAGTGGCAAATCAGCCAAATCGACCGCCACAATGTGTGCTGCGCCTGCACGGCGCAGCGCGGCGATCAACAAAGCACCAATGGGGCCACAGCCGGTGACCAACACCCGTTTGCCAAAAACCGACCCAGCGCGGGTGATGGCGTGCAGACCGACCGACAAGGGCTCCGCCAGCGCCGCTTGTGACAGCGGCAAATCGTCCGCCACCGCATGCGCTTGGCTGGCGTCGATGATGAGCGATTCACGGAAAGCGCCTTGTATATGCGGAAAAGGCATGGCACTGCCGTAAAAACGCATGTTTAAACAATGGTTGTGCTGCCCTTTTTGACAGTATTGGCAAGCGCCACATGGGCGAGTAGGCGAAATGGCGATGCGTTGCCCTAGCTTAAAACCAGTCGCGGCGGAGCCAATCTCGTCAATTCGGCCTGAAACTTCGTGCCCCAAGGCCATCGGCTCTTTTAAACGAACAGCGCCAAAACCGCCGTGTTGAAAGTAATGCAAATCCGAACCACAAATACCGCCAAAAGCAACGCGAATGCGTAGCTGCTGCGCACCTAATACCTCAGGCTGTTGTTCTTCAAGTCGTAAATCTTTGGGAGCATGGCAAACTAGGGCGCGCATAGGAAAATCTCCAACCTAAATCTAAACTACAAATTACAAAGTTGCCGTGACGCCGCCGTCAACGTACAAAATATGCCCGTTGACAAAGCTGGATGCATCACTGGCTAAAAACACGGCAGCGCCCGTCAACTCTTCCACATTGCCCCAGCGCCTACTGGGTGTGCGTTTGATCAGCCAATCGCTGAATTGCGGGTCATTCACCAACTTCTCATTCAACTCGGTTTTGAAATACCCAGGGCCAATGCCATTCACGTTGATGCCATGTGGCCCCCAGTCAATTGCCATACCCTTGGTCAGCATTTTGACAGCACCTTTGCTGGCCGTGTAGGGTGCAATATTGGGTCTGCCCAGCTCGCTTTGAACCGAACAAATATTGATGATTTTGCCGCGTTTACGGAGGATCATGGCTTTGGCAACGGCTTGGCCGACCAAAAAAACACTGTCCACATTGGTGCGCATGAGCTCATGCCAATCACTGGTTTTGAACTCTTCCAAAGGCGCTCGGCGCTGCATGCCAGCGTTGTTGATCAAAATATCAATCGCGCCAATGTGTTTTTCAATGTCATGCACAGCAGTTTGTACTTCTTGCTCTTGCGTCACATCGAAACAACGAGAGTGAATGTTAAAGCCTTCACTACGGAGCTGCTCAGCGGCTGCCACAAGTTTATGTTCGTTGCGGGCATTGAGCACAACAGTAGCACCAGCTTGCGCCAATCCCCGTGCAAGTGCAAATCCAATGCCAGCAGATGAGCCAGTGATCAGGGCTAAGCGACCATCTAGACCAAATTGATTTTTCATTATTTCACAACCAAATCATTCATAAGAATTAATCCAAACGTTTGCCTGTTTGCGCTTCAAAAATATGCGCTTTATTCGTATCGATATGCAGTTGCACAATGTCGTCTGGCTTCGCACCTGTGCGGCCATGCATAACGGTGACAATTTGTGCGCCACCGACCTCAAGCAGCAACTCGGTTTCTGCACCAGTGGGCTCTACCACAATGACTTTAGCAGAAATACCCTGGCCAGAATCTTTGATACTGATATCGCCTGGACGAATGCCATAGCTGACGGCTTGACCGTCACTACCTTGGCTAACACGCTCTACAGGCCAATTTACGCCCAAAGCTTCAACGACTGATTTGCCGTCAACCATGCGTAATTTACCTTCAAACACATTCATAGAAGGTGACCCGATAAACTGCGCTACGAACAAATTGCCAGGCCTATCAAACAACTCCAAGGGCGTACCGATTTGCTCGATGATGCCGTCGTGCATCACCACGATACGGTCGGCCAAGGTCATGGCTTCAATTTGATCATGCGTGACATACACCGTGGTCGTTTTCAGACGTTGGTGCAGCGCTTTGATCTCAGCCCGCATGGAAACGCGCAACTTTGCATCCAAGTTTGACAAAGGTTCATCGAACAAGAAAACCTTAGGGTCGCGCACAATAGCACGCCCCATGGCGACACGTTGACGCTGACCGCCAGAGAGTTCTCGCGGGAAACGATCAAGCAAAACATCCAAGTTCAAAATTTTGGCAGCTTTGTTGACGCGCTCATTCGTAATCGCAGCTTCCGCTTTGCGCAATTTCAAACTAAATGCCATGTTGTCACGTACCGTCATGTGGGGGTACAAGGCATAGCTTTGGAACACCATGGCGATGTCACGATCTTTGGATTCGAGATCGTTCACAATCTTGTCGTCTACGGCAATGTCGCCACCGCTGATTTCTTCCAACCCGGCCAACATGCGCAGCAAAGTTGATTTTCCGCAGCCCGAAGGACCAACCAAGACGACAAACTCACCGTCTTGAATATCAAAACTGATGCCGTGAATGATCTTGGTTTTGCCAAACGATTTTTCAATATTGCGAAATGATACGGATGCCATAATTTGTCTTCAATCAGTTTTTAATTTAAATATTTAGAAAATCGATGTGCAAAAAATAACTTAGCTTTTATAACTTAGCTTTTTACGGCGCCGGCAGTTAAGCCAGAAACCATATAACGCTTGAAGGTGTAATAAATAGCGGCAGGTGGCAATGCATAAAGTAAACCAGTCGCCATCAAGAGCTCCCACGGAGAGTCATCCGCCCCCAAGAAATTGCCTAGCGCAACGCCCAAGGTGAGTGTGTCTTCTTTTGAAAGCAGTAAAAACGCATACAAATATTCGTTCCAAGCCAACAACAGTGAATAAGTACCTACGGCAACCAGCGATGGCACCATCAAGGGCAAGTAAACCAAACGGAACAATTGCATGGCAGTTGCACCATCCATTTTTGCGGCTTCATCCAATTCATAAGGTAATTTGTCAGACGCTTGCTTCAGCACCCAAATACAGTATGGTGATGCAATGGTGACCATCGCCAAGATCAATGACCAATGGTTGTTCAACAGTCCATAGCTGCTCATGGTTTTGTACATGGGCACAGCCAAAAACGCAGCTGGAATGAAGTAGATGCACAAAGCCAAATTCATCACCGTGCGACCACCACGAACTTTTAGCCGACTGATGGCGAACGCAGCTGTTGTTGCAATAAACAAGGTAATGATCGCAACAGAAAATGCAATCACAAACGAATTTCCAAGCTGCAGCCAAAAATGCGTCAAATAAATATGCTTTTGCTCAAACACGACACCAAAGTTATCCAGCGTTGGATTTTTAGGAAATAGCTGTCCAGAGGTTGCTTTATCCCTTGGCGAAATAGCAAACAAAATCATGTGATAGACCGGAATCATGGTCCATAAGAACACTGGGATACCGATCAACAACAGCTTAGCTTCAGTTGTAACTTTTTTTAGAGTAATGGGCTTCATTGTGGTTCTTTTGTTGTCCTAATATAAGCACTTATTTAGACAAACGCTTCATCATGAAATAGACCAATGGCAGCACCATAGGCATAGCAACCACGATGGAGGCCATTGCTAAATCAATTTGGTCCAAACGTAAGTAACGAATGCCAAGCGTAGCCAATACATGCGTCAAATCTGCCGGGCCACCACCCGTCAGCAAGTAAACACTGTTGAAGTCACCAAGCGACCAAATCGTTGAAAGCAAAGTTGAAGTGAGATACACCGTTTTCAGTGACGGCCAAGAAATGTATTTGAATTTTTGCCAATTGCTGGCGCCATCAACAGAAGCTGCTTCATATTGCTCAGTGGGAATCGCTAGGCGTGCAGCCACCAAAATCAAAGTCCAAAACGGGAGTGATTTCCAAATGTGCGCCAAGATGGACAAGGACAAAGCCAACGTTGGATCGTTCAACCAATTTGGACCGTCTGTGCCTGTGAGTTTAAAAATCAAGGTATTGATGACGCCCCACTCAGGGTTTAGCATGAAACGCATCGACAAAATAGTAGGGATGGAAGGCACAGCCCACGGCAAAATGAAAATCAAAGAAAGCCATTTGATCCATGTGCGGTTATGAACAAAAAAGCCCGACAAAAATAATGCCAAGAGCATTTTTAAATTGATGCCAATAGCGAGAAAGATAACAGTATTTACAACTGTACGATAAAAAATAGGATCATCAAAAAGTTTAACGTAACTACTAGGGTTACTCGCAAGCCACAAGCCGTAGCCAACGGGATATAAAACAAAAATCAAAAATAACAAGGCATAAGGAATGAGTAAAATTCTTCCCCAAAATTCCCAAGAAGTTAGACCTTTTTTGATCTGCTGTGCAGGCAGCACTGCTGTGGCGTGTGTCAATGTGGTCATGTTAAAAATATTAGTGAGTGGTTGCCAGCCCATGCTGGTCAACCATTTTCTAAATTATTACTGTTTAAAATTCAAAAAGTATGATTAGTTTGCTACCGTTTTGATGCGAGCAATCATTTCATCGACGGCTTTATCAACTGGCACTTTTTCGCTGACCACACGGTTCATGGCTTTTGCCCAAACGTTTTCGTTGTTCAAAATCGTGAATTTGTAGTTTTTAGTGAATTCGAAGTTCACCGTACCTGCTTGGAACTGGTTGTGAACAGCCAAACGGTGTTTGTCACCTTTCCAGAACGCACTTGCTTGACCTGTTTTGGTGACCGGGTACCAACGACCCAGTGAGCCTTCAACGTAAGGCCCCAGGTTTTCTTCCGCCATCATGAACGCAGCAAACTCTTTCGCACGCTTGATGTTTTTAGCGTCTTTGAAGATCACACCGACCTTGACTGCCGAGCGGTACTGCATTTTGCTGCCATCTGGCTTGTTCGGGAAACCAGCAGTGCGTATATTCTCGTTGTAGTTTTTGCCGGCAGTCGCGCGCTGCTCTGGTGTGAGTGACGCATTGGTCGAGTCGTCCAGCCACTTTGCCGCTATTGAAATAGTAGCATTGTGGGTTGCAAGTGTTGTCTTGTTGTGAAACGCAACGTTGTTGTCCGGGTCTTTCCAGTTTGAAGATGACGGCGGTGTGCAACCACGCGTGTAAATGCCAGTGTAGTCAGTCAATGCCGCGATCAAACCTGCACGCACTGCTGGATCATCCACCAATAATTTGCCACTATCGCTCACCAGCTTGACGTTGTGTGCATCCATGAATGTCAGGAATGAGTAAAACGAGTCACTGGAATCAACGCCCATGGGTTGACCAATACCGAAGGTACGATTGCCAGTTTTTTGACGATGCGCCGTTTGCGCTTTGTCACACCAAAACGTCCAGTAATCTTTCCAGTTGGTCGGGATGTCACTTTCTTTCAAACCAGCTTCAGTGAGCATGTCTGCCCAATATTGAATGTGCATGGTCTGCTGCTTCATTGGGAAGGCATAGTAGGCGCGTTTTTTATCAACATCGTTGTACAAGAAGGCTGTCTCTGCCGTGTTTGGTGCAAATTTGCTGCGCATTGGGTCAATAATGCTGCTTACATCTTCCAACTTTCCATCAAATGCCCATTTGCCCGCGACTTGAAAGTCATAGACGTCAGCATAGGCGACGTCCGGCGGATTTTTGGCATCCATAGCAGCCACAGATTTTGGAATCGCTTCTTGCGGAGCATATTGCGATAGCTCAACCTTCACTTTGGTCTTGGCTTCAAACTTTTTGATGGCAGCAAAAAGCGCATCATCTTCAGCCTTGTAATAGCCTTTTGCCCACCAAACGGTGAGCTTTTCTTGCGCAGCTGCATGACCACCGACGAGCATCGCCGTGGTCATGCAAGCTGCTGTTGCGAGTAGTTTAAATTTCATAGAACAGTCTCCTTGGTGGTTTTTGACTTACTTACGGGAACGGAAAAAGATAAATCTTATATGCATTGCAATATCAGGCAGCTTTTAATTCTGATGCGGGTCGGTTCACTCTCGGCAGACGTCTGCGTGAAGTCAGGATTTCTTCAATATCTGTATGTGCACTATCAATCAACCGACAAATTGCTTGCTCTGCTTGCACGGGGTTATGTGCTGCAACCGCATCAAGAACAGCTCGATGCATAGGCAACGAACTCAAGGGGCCATCTTTTTTAGCGGTAGATAATTCAAAGCTGGTTCTTAGCAGCGCACTCAGCGCTTTGCTCATTTGCACCAGCATGCGGTTATGTGACGCAGCCAGCAAACCTTGGTGAAAGCGCAAATCAAAAGTAATGTAGTCACCACCCTCGAAAACTGCTTTCTTCATGCCAGCATAGGCTTCTTCAATATTGGCAATATCAGCAGTGGTTGCGCGCATTGCGGCAAATCGAACGGCGGCAGGCTCGACCACACGACGTAAATCTTGCAGATCTCGAATAAATTCTGCGGTTAAACCTGCTTTTGATTGCCAAGCAATGACATCAGCGTCAAACCAATTCCATTGATCCGCAGACAGCACACGCGTGCCCACTTTGGGCCCCGTGTGAATCAAACCTTTGGCAACCAATGACTTGATGGCTTCACGTACAACTGTGCGGCTCACGCCTAATTCTTCACACAGCACAGGCTCTGGCGGAATAGCCCCACCCTCTGAATAGCGCCCAGCAACAATTGCTTCGCCAAGGAAGTCCACCGTGTTGCCGTGCACGTTTTTAATCATGATGATCTTTATGGAACAAGCGTTAGTAAAGGTTTGCCTGCAAAATGCGCTTGCAAATTGCCAAAAGCCAGATCCGCCATAGCCCTTCGCGTTTGCCAAGTTGCGCTAGCCACATGCGGCGCTAGCACGACATGACTCATGGCGCACAAAGCCGCAGGAACGTGGGGCTCGTTTTCAAACACATCCAAAGCAGCGCCAGCAATCACGTTATTCTGCAACGCTGTTATCAGAGCAGATTCGTCAACAACCGAGCCGCGCGCAACGTTGATCAAATAGCCTTTAGAACCCAATGCCTTCAACACCTCGGCATTGATCAAGCCTTTTGTACCTGCACCGCCCGGAGTAATCACCATCAAAAAATCGACCTCAGCAGCAAGTGCCGCCGGTGTTGGATAATAGGCATAAGGACTATCAGCCACTTTATTTCTCGACGTGTAAGCAATGCTCATGTCAAAACCAGCTGCTCTGCGGGCAATCGCACTGCCAATGCGTCCCAACCCCACAATACCCAAGCGCGCACCAGTTACTTTGCGCGCTAGCGGCATAGGTCCGCTCGGCCATTTACCCTCGCGCACATACTTGTCCGCTTGTGGGATTGTGCGAGCGATGGCGAGCATGAGGCAAATACCCATGTCAGCCACATCATCCGTCAAAACGTCAGGGGTATTGGTGATTGGAATGCCGCGCTCACGTGCTGCAGCCAAGTCGTAGCGGTCATAGCCGACACCAAAGACGGAAATCATCTCTAACGCTGGCAGCTGTGCCATCAATGCACGTGTCACCTGCGACTCGCCACCACCAGCAATAGCCTTGATGCGTGGTGCGATTTGCGCAAAAGCGGCAGCATCTAACTCATGCATACGATCATGCACCACAAAAGTCTGTTGCAACTCTTCAAGATAAGGTGGCCACAGCTTGGCAACTGTTAATATTTCTGGCTTAAACAAATCGACTCCAAAACTTTAAAAACGTTTAAAACTATTATTTTTAACCCTACAACTTGAATTAAATTAAGGTTTGAGTTTACGTCGTTATCGTATTACCATAAGACCATTAAGACCATTAAGACCTCAGGGTATACCCGAAATTTTCATCCTCAATCGCAAAAATTTACATTTCAAATGACCCAAACACCTAAAAAACCAGCCCACGAACTACGCAGCCAACAGTGGTTTGGTCGTCAAGACCGCGATGGCTTTGCCTACCGCAGCTGGGTCAAAGGAAAAGGCGTGCCACATGACCAGTTTGATGGTCGTCCTGTGATTGGCATTTGCAACACATTCAGTGAACTCACGCCCTGTAATTCGCACTTCCGCACTTTGGCTGAGCAAGTCAAAATCGGCGTTTATGAGGCGGGCGGCTTTCCGTTGGAATTTCCTGTGATGTCTCTAGGTGAAACACTCTTACGCCCTACCGCTATGTTGTACCGCAACTTGGCAAGCATGGATGTAGAAGAAAGCATTCGCGGCAACCCGATTGACGGCGTCGTGTTGCTCATGGGCTGCGACAAAACTACGCCTTCGCTGGTGATGGGTGCTGCCAGCGTTGACTTACCCACAATTGGTGTGAGTGGCGGGCCGATGCTGAGTGGTAAATGGCGCGGCCAAGAATTAGGCTCAGGCACTGGCGTTTGGAGCATGAGCGAGCGAGTTCGCGCAGGCACCTTGAAATTACAAGATTTCTTTGAAGCCGAAAGCTGCATGCACCGTAGCCACGGCTCGTGCATGACGATGGGCACTGCTTCGACGATGGCCAGCATGGTAGAAGCCTTGGGCATTGGTTTGCCGGGCAATGCGGCTTACCCTGCTGTAGATGGCCGCCGCAACGTATTGGCACGTATGGCTGGGCGTCGTGCTGTTGAGATGGTGCATGAAGACATGAAGTTATCCAAAGTGATGACGCGTAAAGCCTTTGAAAACGCCATCGTCACGCTGGCAGCGATTGGCGGATCAACCAACGCTGTCATCCATTTGGTAGCAATGGCACGACGTATTGGCGTTGAACTGGCGATTGAAGATTTTGATCGTCTCGCCAGCGATTTATCCTGTTTGGTCAACCTCCAGCCCTCTGGCAAATACCTGATGGAAGATTTTTGCTACGCTGGCGGCCTGCCAGTGGTGATGAAAGAGATCTCACACCTGCTGCACCAAGATATCCTTACCGTCACGGGACAAACGGTTGCGCAAAACATTGCAGACGCTGAAAACTACAACACTGATGTGATTACACCTTTGGCAACCCCTTTCAAAGAAAAAGCGGGCATCGCTATTTTGAAGGGCAATTTATCGCCGCGCGGCGCAGTGATCAAACCGAGTGCAGCAACCCCGTCGTTACTGATGCATACAGGCCGTGCCGTGGTTTTTGAAAACATCGAAGACTTCCACAAACGCATTGACGACGAAGATTTGGATATTGACGAAACTTGCGTCATGGTGCTTAAAAACTGCGGCCCCAAGGGCTACCCCGGTATGGCTGAAGTGGGCAATATGCCACTGCCGCCAAAAATTTTACGCAAAGGTATCACCGACATGGTGCGCATCAGCGACGCCCGCATGAGTGGCACGGCGTACGGCACAGTAGTTTTACACACCGTGCCTGAAGCGGCTGCGGGTGGGTCTTTGGCCGTGGTGCAAAACGGCGACCTGATTGAATTGAACGTGCCAGAGCGCAAACTGCATTTGCACATCAGCGATGAAGAATTAGCGCGCCGCTTAGCTTCGTGGACACCGCCTAGGCCCCCCATGGACTCAGGCTATTGGAAACTCTACATCGACCACGTTCTGCAAGCCGATGAAGGTGTTGATTTAGACTTTTTAGTGGGCAAACGCGGCTCACAAGTGCCAAGAGACAACCACTGATACTCACTCAAAATACTATAAAATCAATAGCATTTTAGGCAATTAATACGCTAGCTACAAGCTTATTTAGACAAAAAAGCCCTGCAAGCTAACTTGCAGGGCTTTTTTGCTATTCAGCGCTAACGACTGGCTTAGGCAGTCGCAGCAGCTTTGATTGCGGCCTTGTCTGCGGCATCTGTCACTTTCGTAAAATCTGGCATTTTGTCAAAATTCATGTATTGATAAATCTTGTCGCTGGCGGCGGTCAACACGCCCATGTCGGCCATGTATTCGGCTTTGGTTGGAATGCGGCCTAGCTTAGAGCAGATCGCCGCCAACTCAGCAGAACCTAGGTATACATTGCTGTTTTTACCCAAGCGGTTCGGGAAGTTACGCGTCGATGTGGAGAATACGGTTGCGCCTTCTTTCACCTGCGCTTGGTTACCCATGCACAAGCTGCAGCCTGGCATTTCCATTCGCGCGCCGGCGCTGCCCAGCACGCCGTAATGACCTTCTTCGCTCAACTGATGCGCATCCATCTTGGTTGGTGGTGCGACCCACAATTTGACTGGGATGTCACGCTTGTTTTCCAGTAACTTGGATGCCGCACGGAAGTGGCCGATATTGGTCATGCAGCTGCCGATAAACACTTCTTCAATCACTTTTCCAGCGACGTCAGCCAATGTTTTCACATCATCTGGGTCGTTCGGGCAAGCGACGATTGGCTCATGGATATCTGCCAAATCAATCTCGATCACAGCCGCGTATTCAGCGTCAGCATCGCCCTTCAACAAATCAGGCTTGGCCAACCAAGCTTCCATAGCGGCGATACGGCGGTTGATGGTACGGACATCACTGTAACCAGTTGCGATCATCCACTTCAACATGGTGATGTTGCTGGTGATGTACTCGATGATCGGCTCTTTGTTCAGGTGCACGGTGCAACCACCGGCGGAACGCTCGGCAGACGCATCTGACAGCTCAAACGCTTGCTCGACCTTGAGGTCAGGCAAACCTTCGATTTCCAAAATACGGCCCGAGAAAATGTTGATCTTGCCCTGCTTGGCCACTGTCAACAAACCGGCTTTGATGGCGTACAACGGAATCGCATTGACCAGATCACGCAGTGTCACGCCGGGTTGCATTTTTCCTTTGAAGCGAACCAACACGCTCTCTGGCATGTCCAAAGGCATCACGCCGGTAGCAGCACCAAACGCCACCAAGCCGGAACCGGCTGGGAAGCTGATACCGATAGGGAAACGGGTGTGGCTGTCGCCCCCGGTGCCGACGGTATCCGGCAACAACATGCGGTTCAACCAGCTGTGGATGATGCCGTCGCCCGGACGCAGTGGAATGCCACCACGGTCGGTCATGAACTCTGGCAGTTCGTGGTGCATTTTCACGTCGACTGGTTTTGGGTAGGCTGCGGTGTGGCAGAAAGATTGCATCACCAAGTCAGCGCTGAAGCCCAAGCAAGCCAAGTCTTTCAACTCGTCACGGGTCATCGGGCCGGTGGTGTCTTGTGAACCGACGCTGGTCATTTTTGGTTCGCAATAGGTGCCTGGGCGCACACCCTGCTGGTTGCCGGCAACAACTGGTAAACCGCAAGCACGGCCTACCATTTTCTGCGCCAGTGTGAAGCCTTTTTTGGTGTCAACCGGATTTTGCGGTAAACGGAACAAAGTGGACACTGGCAAGCCCAGCGCTTCACGCGCTTTTGAGGTCAGACCACGGCCGATGATGAGCGGAATACGGCCACCGGCGCGCACTTCGTCAAACAGCACATCGCTTTTCAACTTGAACTCGGCAATCACTTTGCCATCTTTCAGCGCTTGGCCGTCATACGGACGCAGCTCAACCACGTCGCCCATGTTCATATTGCTGACGTCCAACTCGATCGGCAAAGCGCCCGAGTCTTCCATGGTGTTGTAAAAAATAGGGGCGATTTTGTTGCCCAGACACACGCCGCCAAAACGCTTGTTGGGCACAAATGGAATGTCTTCACCCGTGAACCAGAGCACCGAGTTGGTGGCTGATTTACGGCTGGAACCGGTTCCAACCACATCACCAGCATAGGCCACCAAGTTGCCCTTGGCTTTGAGGTCGTTGATGAACTTGATCGGACCACGCTTGCCGTCTTCTTCCGGCACGACACCAGGGCGGGCATTTTTGTGCATCGCCAAGGCATGCATTGGGATGTCGGGGCGGCTGAAGGCGTCAGGCGCAGGAGACAAATCGTCAGTGTTGATTTCACCAGCCACTTTGAAAATAGTCAGCGTGATGGACTTTGGCACCTCGGGACGGCTGGTGAACCACTCGGCGTCCGCCCAGCTTTGCAGCACGGACTTGGCAAAAGCATTGCCTTTGTCGGCTTTTTCTTTGACGTCATGAAACTGGTCAAACATCAACAGGGTCTTTTTCAGTCCTGCAGCGGCTTCTGCGGCAACAGCGGCGTCGTCCAACAAAGCCACCATCGGGCCGATGTTGTAGCCACCCAGCATGGTGCCCAGCAGCGTGGTCGCTTGCGCACGGCTGATGAGCGCGCAGGTCTCTGTACCATGGGCAACAGCGGCCAGGTAGCTGGCTTTGACTTTAGCAGCGGCGTCCACACCAGCGGGCACGCGGTGTGTGATCAACTCAACCAGCATTGCCTCTTCGCCAGCAGGTGGCGCTTTGAGCAGCTCAATCAGCTCGCCAGTCTGCTTGGCAGACAGTGGCAATGGCGGAATACCTAGCTCAGCGCGCTCGGCAACGTGGGTTCTGTAGGCTTGTAACATCTCAATCTCCTGGTTTCAAAATGGTAAATTTAATCGTTAAAAAAATGAGCTACTGACGCATCCATAGCTCTACCTGTTTGGTGCGCTCGCTCCAGCACTTGCCAGTAATAGCGGTAGCTCGCGCGGTCGTGCAGCGTGCCTTTGTGGCTGATCGGTGCCCACTCGGCTTGCACACCTGCGGCGATGATGTGTGTTGCAATATCAATATCGCTCTCACCCGGCGCAAAAGCAGCCAAGATCGGGCGAATTTGACTCGGGTGAATGCTCCACATTCGCGTAAAACCCAGGGTATTGGCTGCCTGAAGCGCTGCATTTTTAATAGCATTCGCATCAGAAAA
>JAYUJX010000657.1:0-13211 GCA_043764955.1 Polaromonas sp. | reverse complement strand
TGGTCACTGGTGCTGTCCACACCTTGCAGCCTAAATAAGCCAAATACAAAGCGCCTAGCCAACGCAGCGCATCAAACACTGCCGGTGCGTTTTGCAGCACGACGCCTAAACCCAGCGCAGACAGCGTGAACATGATCATCAGCGCTGTCATACAGCCCGCCATGCTGTAGATGCTAGCGCATAGACCGAAGCGGACGCTTTGGTTCATGATGAGCAACATATTTGGCCCAGGTGCGGCGCTGATGAGGAAGGTGGCGGTGACGAAAATCCACCATGTACTGAGGTTCATGGGTGTGGCGTTATGTGGAAATAATCTAAATATTATGCCATTCATGTTCGCTATTAAAGACTCGCGTTCCTGCACGGCCTGCGAGCATATCTTCGATTTTCTCTAGTGAACCGATGACCGCTTTTTTCCCTGAAGCTTGGGCAAACCCGATAGCAGCTTCTACCTTGGGAGCCATTGATCCAGCTGGGAAGACATGCTTTGACAGACTTAGAGGCGTCACATTGTTAATCGCATGTTGGCTAGGTAGCCCCCAGTCCAGATATACAGCTTCCACGTCAGTAGCAATAATCAAACAATCGACTTCCAATTCACGCGCTAGCAGACCGCTGCAAAGATCTTTGTCGATGACTGCCTCGATACCTTGCATGCTGTGTCCATCTGCACCTTTAGCAACTGGAATGCCGCCACCGCCAGCAGCAATTACCAAGACGTCATGCTGAAGCAACCATCGGATTGAATCAAGCCCGATGATTCTCAGTGGCTTTGGAGATGCGACAACGCGCCTGAATCCATCACCGTCCGCAGCCATTGTCCAATGTTTCGTAGCCGCTACTTGTTGTGACTCGACAAGTGTGTACATCGGTCCAATCGGTTTGGTTGGATTCTTAAATGCGGGATCTTTGCGATCAACTTCTACCCGGGTCAGCAGTGTTGTAACAGTCTGCGATGGCGGTAGCAAATTTGCTATTTCTTGTTCCAAAAGATAGCCGATCATTCCTTCTGTTTGTGCTCCCAAGACATCTAAAGGGTAGGCATCGACCTTCGTATAAGCGACAGATTGCAAGGCTAGCAAGCCTACTTGCGGCCCGTTGCCATGCGTTAATACCAATTGGTGATCTAACGCAACTCTGGCTAGCTGAGCTGCAGCGCGCTTGATGTTATCAAGCTGATTTTCTGCGCTCAAAGCTTGTCCACGGCGCAGTAGTGCGTTCCCGCCAAGTGCAACTAGGATTTTCATATTGAAGAAATGCGTTTAGTCATGATTTACATTTGATGGTTTTGGGTTATTCGTTTTTTCGCTCTTTACCCCAGTTTTTGAGGACGTAGCTTTGTTCTGGCTTTCACCAGTGGGCGTGGCTTTGTTTGGTTTATCAGATTCGACTTGCCCGTCGACCAGTTCAACAATTCGGTCGCAGCGCTTAGCCAAGCGCGGGTCATGGGTGACAATCAAAAATGTAGTACCGCTAGTTTTACTAACGCTGCGCATCAAATCAAAAATTGTGTCAGCAGACTGCGTGTCTAAGTTGCCTGTCGGCTCATCGGCGAGCACCAGTGCGGGCTGCATTATCAGTGCCCTAGCAATAGCCACCCGCTGCTGCTGGCCACCCGATAAATCGTTGGCGAGATGGTGTCCCCATGGTTTTAAACCTACCTTCTCGATCAACTCTTCAGCACGTTTGCGCATCTCTAAATCAGGCTTGCCACGCATGGCAAGTAGCGGGAGCATCACGTTCTCAACCGCTGTAAATGCGGGCAACAAGTTGTGAAACTGAAAAACAAAGCCAATCGCGTCGCCGCGCAAGCGGGTCAAAGCCATGTCGGGTAGGTTTTCTGCTTCTTGCCCTTTCAAAAAAAGCCTTCCAGCAGTAGGCTTGTCCAACAGCCCAATAATGTTGAGTAACGTACTTTTGCCAGATCCTGATGGCCCTATCAGTGCTACAAACTCACCGCGCGCCAAGGTAAGGTTGATACCGTGCAATACTTCGGTAACGTGAGCTGTCCCAGTTCCATAAGACTTACGAATATCCTCAAGTTGAAGAGTCGGGATGTTATTCGCCTGTGCTAGAGACGGTACTTTAAATTTATCCACGAATAGCTACCGCCGGGTCTAGCCGTGCTGCTCGCTGCGCTGGGAATAAGGCAGACAATGTCCCCACTAGCGTAGCGCCCGCTGCAACATATATGTACAAGCTAGGCCCAGCTTCCAGCACGAAGAACGGGACACCTTCATCATTGACGGCAAATCCGCGCCAAGCAATTAAAAACAGCCATCCCATCACCGAGCCAAACAGTGATCCCAACAAACCCAAAATAGCACCTTGTAGTAAAAAAACGCCCAGAATCTGTCCACGTGTCGTGCCTGTGGCCCGCAAAATGCCGATTTCTTTAGATTTTTGCACCACCGAGACCACCAGCACGCTGGCAATGCCTAATGCAGCTGTCAAGCCGACGAACAGACGAATCACGAAGAAAGACATAGTTTGACCTGATAGCGCTTTGAAGAATTCAGCGTTGGTTTCAATCCAGCTTTCAACTTTTATATCGGGTTGAGCTGCAATTTGCCGCGCAGTTGTCTCCGCCTCAAATGGTTCAGCTACCTTGACCCACAAGCGACTCACACCACCAGGCAAACCAAGCAGACTTTGCGCAGTACGTAGCACCACATAGACGGCGCTGGAGTTCTGCCCTCGGTTGCCAAAGTCAAAAATACCAGATACAAACAGCACGGTGGATGCGCCTATGGCGGCTTTCAGAGTCAATTTATCACCAATAGAAAGACCCAAATCTTTGGCTAGATCGCTACCAATTATCACGTCGGAGCTACTCAGGTTGGCACTACCGACAATGATTTTTTCTTTCAAAGCGATCATGCGCAAATAGCTCTCGGGTTCTATGCCGCGCACACCGACACCAACATTGGCATCTCCGCGAACGATAAATGCCGCCCCTTCGATCACAGGCGTCACCACCAGCACCCCAGGCATCGACAGTGTCGTTTCGCGTACCTTTTGCCACTGGTCTAGTGATCGTTCGCGTTGGGCGCGTGGTTGCACATTTACGGCAAATTCAGTCCCCAACTCTTGCCGCAAACTACGCGGAGCTTCTTCGGGTGGTGAAATTACAATTTGTGCCTGGTAGTCCAGCAGGGTGTTGAAAATGCTCGCCTGTAAGCCGGTTAGTAATGCGGACATAAACACAATCACAGACACCCCCAATGCAACGCCCGCAATAATGAAAAGTGTTTGTAACAAGCCTTCACGTAAAAACCGCGTGGCCAAAACCCATTCAAAAGGTAATAGTGGATTCATGGCTTCATGGCTTCATGGCATCAACGCAACGGCGGACCAGCCGTGGTGATGTCTTGCCCTCGTAACAGA
Organism: Polaromonas sp.; assembly: GCA_043764955.1. Classification (GTDB taxonomy): domain Bacteria; phylum Pseudomonadota; class Gammaproteobacteria; order Burkholderiales; family Burkholderiaceae_C; genus Aalborgiella. Next base: position 9,824 of record JAYUJX010000657.1, on the reverse strand, counting down.
GGATCTTCAGTCAAGGTGGCGCGCACACGTTGACCTGCTTTTACACCTGTTTTTGAGACTGGAACGATACCTTCTCCAGCTTTGATACCTGCAAGCACTTCCACCCGCGTATCACCGCGCAGACCCAGCGTGATGAACTGCTTGACTGCGCGTTTGTCGCGCACCACCAGCACCCATGGTTTGTCTGTCGCCGCGTCTTCAACTGTATTGCTGGGAATTACAACGGCTGCGGTACGTCGCGCAGTTTCAATATCGACAGAAACAGTCATGTCCTGACGCAAGTAAGTAGGCGGCGGATTGGGGACTTTTAGTTTGACTTCCACCGAGCCGCGTGTGGCATCGACACCGGGGTTGATATAAGCCACAACGGCATCAAAGCGCTGGCTGGCAAACGCATCGGCAGAACAATATGCTTTTTGTGCAAGTGCAATTTTGGATAGGTTTTTTTCATCAATCTGTATCAAAATTTGTGTTTGACCACTGGCTGCCAAGACCATCAACTCCTTACCAGGCTGCACGATATCGCCGACTTCCACACTCCGCGAAATCAGAATACCGCTGCTGGGTGCAAGCACCTGTCCTTGGTCAAGTTTAGTCCGTGCTAACTGCGCGCCTGCGACGGCTTGACGCAGTGCTGCTTCGGCGAGCAATGCATCGCTGCCGCCTGCAGTGTTAGTTTTAACCTGCGCTTGAGTGCTGGTCACTTGACTAACAGCTATATCTACAGCACGTTGTGCATCGTCTACTGCAGCTTGGCTGACAAAGCCCTGAGACACCAAATCGCGGTTTCGCGCTAATGTTTTGCGAGCTCGCAATGCATCGGCCTGTGCCTGAGCCAACGCTTGCAAGGCCATTGGTTGGTTGAGTTCACCAATTTGTCGCAACTTGGCTTGTGCTTGGGACACTACTGCATTGGCCTGAGCTAGGCTAGCGCGGCCATCGCTGTTATCCAATTCAATCAGCAGCTGTCCGAGTTCGACTGTTTGGCCTTCAGCAACTGCAACGCGCATTACCCGTCCTGAGCCTTGCAGAGCTACCGTCACTCGTTGCGGTGAGATGACTCTGCCACTGGCTACCACGGTTTGTACCAATTCGCCGCTGGTGGCTGCATACGTCTTGGTCGGTGTGCCGAGCAACATATTGCGCAACAAATACAGTGCCAGTAAGGTCACTAGCAGCGTCGCCACGCCAATCTTGAACCAAGTGCGCGCTGCTAATGTTTTTTTCTCATTGCTATTTTGAGCTTTTTCTTCTTCACTCTTAACGGGAGGTGTTAGCTGAGCCTCTTGGGTTGGTACGATTTCAGGTTGATGTGGCTTCTGCGCTAACGCAGCATCTATACTTACTCCCGAGGAAGGCAAACTTGTCATGCCAGCGTGGCCACCAAAACAGCTTTGATGGTATGCATACGATTTTCGGCCTGTGTGAAGACAATTGAGGCGTCTGACTCAAACACCTCGTCCGTCACCTCAATTTCTTTGAGTCCATATTTTTCATAAATTTCTCTGCCTACTTCGGTTTCTAGGTTATGGAAAGCGGGTAGGCAATGCATAAATTTAGTGCGTGTTTTTCCGCTCGCCTGCATCAATGCCGTCGTCACTTGGTAGGGCAATAGCTGCTTGATACGTTGCTGCCATACGTCTTCTGGTTCACCCATAGACACCCAGACATCTGTGTAGATGAAATCCGCATCTTTTACAGCCTTCAGCGGATCCGTCTCGATGTTGATACGTGCTCCTGTCGCGTGAGACAGCTCACGCATCTGTGCAATAAGTTCGGTGGGCGGTTGAAGATCGACAGGTGCAGCAATACGCACATCCATGCCCATTTGCGTACCCCCAACAAGTAATGAGCATCCCATGTTGAAGCTGGCATCCCCCACGTAGCAAAACGACAGTTCGTGCAACGGCTTTTCACCAAACTCTTCCATCGTTAGCAGATCTGCCAAGATTTGTGTCGGGTGCGCCTCATCGGTCAAGCCGTTCCACACTGGTACATGCGAAAACCGCGCTATGTCTTCGACGACGCTTTGATGAAAGCCTCGGTATTCGATACCGTCATAAAGTCTGCCTAAAACTCTAGCCGTGTCTTTCAACGATTCTTTGTGGCCCAATTGTGAACCGGCAGAGTCAAGATAGGTGACGTGACCGCCTTGGTCGTGCACGGCCACTTCAAAAGCACAGCGGGTGCGGGTTGATGCCTTTTCAAAAATCAACGCAATATTTTTGCCCTTCAAACGCGGTTGCTCGTTGCCTGCGTATTTGGAACGCTTAAGTTCAGCCGCCAAGTCCAATAAAAATCTGATGTCTCTCGGCTCAAAATCTTTTAAATCGAGAAAGCTACGGTTGCGCAGATTGAAGCTCATATGGGTATCTTTAAAGTGGGTCACGCTCAATTGGGCAGGCCATGCAGTGGCTACCACCTCGGCCGCGCCCGAGCTCGGCGCTGGGGATGGTGATGACCTCAACCCCAGCTTTGCGAAGCAGGGTGTTGGTATACGTATTACGATCGTAAGCCATCACAACACCAGGAGCTAACGCCAACAGGTTGTTGCCATCGTCCCACTGTTCACGCTCTGCCTCGTAGGCATCGCCGCCAGTGATAACGGTACGCAGTTTTGATAAACCCAAGGCATCGGCCAGGACTTGCAGCAAGGGTTTGTTTTCTGTGCGCACATCTAAACTTCCCTCTTTCATACCGGGGCGTATGCTGTGCACGCGTATGCTGTCCACCACGTCTGGAAACACGGTGACTAGATCAACATCACAAAAAGTGAGTACCGTGTCCATATGCATAGCGCCGCGCGATTTTGGCAATTGGGCAGCCAGCACATGGGTGGCTGCACCGCAGGAAAATAAGTTCAGCGCCAACTGACTCACACCTTGCGGTGATGAACGCTCACCCATGCCCACCAGTACGATGCCATTGCCTAGCGGCATCACGTCACCGCCTTCTAACGATGCTAGACCGTGCTCTTGGTCAGGGTTGCCCCACAACTCCTTGGCTTCTCGGTCTGCAGAGACTGCAAATGCGGGGTGAAAACGGTAAACAGCGGCCATCAGTAAGGTTTCTTGCTGGCGTGCGGGCCAGTACATCGGGCATAGCACCACACCATCGCCTATCCAGCAGCTGCTGTCGCGTGTGAACAGGCTGTTGGGCAACGGTGCAATCAGCAAATCTGCCGCGCTAGCGCAACTGGCAACCAACCCGTCAGGCTCGAAAGGTAAATCTGCGCGTGCTACGCCACCAATCAAATGTTCTGCCAACTGTGCTGCTGGCATCGTTTCAAACCATTGACGCAGTTGCAAGCCGGCGTCGTTGTCGATTAAATCGTGGCTAAATTTACGGTCTAGCAACCAAGTTAACGCTGCTGGATTGCTCACGGTGGTGGCTAGCAAGTCATGCAATTCCAGCACCTCCACGCCGCGTTCAACCATAGCGCTGGTAAAAGCATCGTGGTCGTTTCTAGCTCGCGCTACCCACAACACATCGTCAAACAACAACGCGTTGCAGTTGGCGGGCGTCAAGCGTTTTTGAGCCAAACCCGGCCTGCACACCAGCACTTTGCGCAAGCGCCCAACTTCAGAGTACACACCTTTAGACATCGTAAATCCTATCGTTTCACAAACTAAGGCGTTGAGTTGCAAGCATAGTCGCCGCGACTATGGCCAACACGCAGATGATCGCTAAATACATCCATTCGGTGCCTGTAAATGACTTTTCAGCACGCTGTTTTTTCGCAATGATGTAAACGCCAGCTCCCAAAGCGTAGAGCAGGGCGCTGAGCAGCAGGTATTTCAAACCGGCGGCGTACAAGAGCCACACACAATAAACCGCTGCAATCGCGGCTACGGGTGTATCACTAGCGCGCTTAGCAGAACTTGCACCTTCGCCTTTTAATGACAGTGACAAGCCATACGCCGCGCTGAACAGATAAGGCAGCAATATCATGGCGGTCGACAACGATATCAAAGCCAAGTAGGACGCTTTAGAAAACAAGGTGAGGATCAAAAACAGCTGAACCATGCCATTCGTCAGCCACAAAGCGTTGGCGGGCACATCGTTGCTATTTTTTTGAGCCAGCCAGGTCGGCATCACGCCACCTTTGGCGGGCGTGAACAGTGATTCAGCCGCTAACAATGTCCAAGCCAAAAAGCCACCACCCACAGAGACCATCAGGCCGATATAAATAGCAATGGCGCCCCAGCTACCCACTGCTTTTTCTAGTACCAAGGCCATAGATGGGTTTTTTAGCGCGGCCAACTCAGGTTGCGTATAAATACCCAGTGACAACAGCGACACACTCATCAGCAATACCAGGCAGATTAAAAACCCGAGCACGGTGGCTCGACCCACATCTTCGCGGTTTTTTGCGCGTGCTGAATACACGCTGGCTCCTTCAATCCCAATAAACACCCAGACTGTCACCAGCATGGTACTTTTGACTTGATCAAGCACAGAGCCGAGTTTGGCATCGCCCCAAAAATCAAGGCGAAATGTCTTCACCTCAAACGCAATCGCTACCAGCCCAATAAACAGCAGCAAAGGCACGACTTTGGCAATGGTCACCACAGCGTTGAGCACTGTCGCGCCCTGAATACCGCGCAGCACCAACATATGAACAACCCACACAACTACTGAAGCGCCAATGATGGCCGCTTGGGTATTTCCCTCGCCAAAAGCGGGAAAAAAGTAACCCAAAGCTGCAAATGCCGCCACCAAGTAGCCGACATTGCCAATCCAAGCACTGATCCAGTAACCCCACGCTGAGTTGAAACCTACATATTCCCCAGAAAAGGCGCGCGCATAGGCGTAGACGCCGTTGTCCAGCTCGGGTTTGCGTAGCGCTAGCATTTGGTAAACGCGGGCCAACATCAGCATGCCGATGCCTGTAATAGTCCAGCCAATCAAAATAGCACCAGCACCAGCGCCAGTAGCCATGTTTTGCGGAATCCCAAAAATGCCGCTGCCGATGATGGAACCGACGACCAGAGCCACCAAAAGGCTGAGATTTAGCGTACTGTGTTTTTCATTTGAGGTTTCTTTGGGAGGGTTCATTCCCAGATAATCTGTTTATTTCAGACCTATCTCTGTGCGATTGCGCACATTTGGCTGAATATTTTTAATTACTCAACCGCGCTCAACCACATTCAGCCGCATTGCCGCTATCAGACTCGTTTAGCTCTGGCTTTTGCCATAGCTGCTTCAATGACGGCACGTTTTCTGTCGATGATGGCAGGGTCAGTATGCTGCGAATGTTCTGCCAGATTTGCGAGCTTTTCTTCGGTTTTTTTGATGCTTGAAATAGCCTTGTAGCCGGCGTATCTACTGCCTAAAATGATATGATTTTCATAGCGTTTTAAGGCATCATTTGCAGCGCCAGCAGACCATGCAGCCCAGCCTGTCAAGGCGCCCGTGACGTTTTCCAGTTCAATGCAATCAACGGGGCAAACGGGAATGCACAGCTCGCAACCTGTGCAATGCGGCTCGATGACGGTGTGCATCAGCTTGTTGCTGCCGATGATGGCGTCTGTGGGGCAAACATCTAGGCACAAGGTACAGCCAATGCACCAATCCTCAATGATAAAAGCGACGCTGCGCGGGCCTTCGATGCCGTTTTCTGGATTCAGCGGCTGAACAGCCAGGCCAGTGATTCTGCTTAAACGCGCAATGCCTTCAGCGCCGCCGGGAGAACATTGGTTGATAGCCGCGCCATCGTTTGCAATGGCGCTGGCATAGGCTTGGCAGTCAGGGTACCCGCAGCGCGTGCATTGGGTTTGGGGCAGTGCGGCAAAAATTTCTGCAGTTTTGCTGACATCCGCTTTGGCTTGCACGACACTGGGCATCACGCTTATTTTTTAGGCGCGGCGACCCAAGTTGTTTTGACTTTGCTTGGTGGCGTTTGCACGGTCACAGGCTTTGATACTACCTTGACTGTAGGCTTATCAATTGGCTTTGCAACTGACTTAACATCTGGTTTTTCGACTGGTTTTTCAACTGCTTTGACAACTTTAACAGCAGGTTTAACAGCAGGTTTAACAGCAGATTTAGCCACCGGTTTAGCTATAGGCGCAGCTGCTGGTTTTTCTACAGCCTTCACAGGAGCTTTCACAACCGCTTTGGGCGTTACATGGTGCGCCAAAATGAACGCTTGAACTTGTGGGTACACCTGTTCGCGCCAGCGACGGCCACTGAAAATACCATAGTGGCCTGCGCCTTTGGCTTCAAAGTGCTGACGTGATGCCTTCGCAATACCGCTGCACAAATCATGCGCTGCTTTGGTTTGACCAGAGCCTGAAATATCGTCCAACTCGCCTTCAACCGTCAAAAGCGCGGACGTTTTGATGTCCGCTGGTTTGACGCGCTCGGGCTTGCCTGCTACGTTTTTCACATCCCAGGTGCCATTGACCAGTTTGAAATCTTGAAATACCGTTGCAATCGTCTCTAAGTAGTAGTTCGCATCCATGTCCAACACAGCGTTGTACTCGTCGTAAAACTTACGGTGCGCCTCAACGCTGGAGTCATCGCCTTTGATCAAGTCGTTGAAGTAATCAAAATGGCTGTTGCGGTGGTTTTGCGGGTTCATGGCGACAAAACCGCTGTGCTGTAAAAAGCCAGGGTAAACGCGACGGCCAGCGCCTTCAAAGTTGGCCGGTACTTTGTAGATGACGTTGTTTTCAAACCAGCTAAAAGGCTTGTTCATCGCCAAATTGTTAACCGCTGTGGGCGACAAACGCGCATCGATCGGACCACCCATCATGGTCAACGACAGTGGCGTCGTCTCACCGCGTGTAGCCATCAGCGACACAGCAGCCAACACGGGCACAGTCGGCTGGCACACGCTCATCACGTGGCAATTGCCGTATTTGGATTGAACGTGGCGAATGAATTCTTGCACGTAGTTCACGTAGTCATCTAGGTGGAATTCACCCTCTGACAAGGGCACAGTGCGTGCGTTTTTCCAATCGGTGATGTAAACCTTGTGGTCTTTCAGCATCGTTGCCACGGTGTCGCGCAACAGCGTCGCGTAATGGCCAGACAAAGGCGCGACGATCAAAACTGCTGGTTGACCTTTGAGGTGGCTCAGCGTTTCAACGTCGTCAGTGTAGCGCTTGAATCGAATCAAATCACAAAACGGCTTGCTGACTTCGGTGCGTTCATTGATGGTCACGTCTGTGCCGCTGACCCTAACGGTTTGGATGCCGAACTCAGGTTTTACATAGTCTTTGCCCAAGCGGTACATCAAATCGTAGCCGGCAGAGACGCGCTGCACCATTGGGTTTTGGGCAAACGGTGATTTTGTATTGCCTAGTACCTTTGAGGTGGCTTTCGCAAAGTCGACAAAGGGCTCCATCAGGGCGCGTTGGTTTTCGTAGATTTGGTAAAGCATGTGTTGAGCCTAGTGAAGTGTGTAATTAAATGTTATGTTGCAGTGCAATATAACTTAAAACGCGATTGAAAATAAGAGGGCTTGCCCTTAATTCTGTTGGCTAACTACAATTGAGTGACATATTCGTAAATTAAAGCTAAATTCTATGCAAAGACGAGAACTTTTAAGCGCTGCAACGCTGATTTCACCCTTGATTGCGTCAGCTTTGAGTCAGTTCACAACAAATGCGAACGCAGCCACCACGAAAAAATTGAAACGCCCCATGAAAACCCTCAAAAGCTCCCCCAAAATGCCGGTTCTATTTCTAGGCCACGGCAGCCCTATGAACGCGATTGAAGACAACGCCTACCGCCGCAGCTGGCAAGATTTGGGTAAAGAGTTCGGTGAAGGCAAAAAATACCCCATGCCCAGCCTGATTTTGTGCATCTCCGCACACTGGATCACCCGTGGCTGGTGGCTGACCGGCATGCAAAACCCGAAAACGATGCACGATTTTGGCGGCTTCCCGCAAGAGCTATTCGCCCAGCAATACCCTGCGCCCGGCGCGCCTGCGGTGGCTGAGGAGTTGAGCAAACAGCTCGTATCGCCCATCCCCAAAGGATTCGTCGGCGTGGATATGGACAAATGGGGCTTGGACCACGGCACTTGGTCCGTGTTGAAACCCATGTTTCCCAACGCCAACATCCCCGTCATGCAGCTCAGCATGGACTACAGCCGCGCCCCTGTCGAGCACTACATGCTGGGGCAGCAGCTGCGTGAGCTGCGACACCAAGGTGTGCTCATCGTCGGCAGCGGCAACATCGTGCATAACCTGCGCATGATGGGCAATGTCAAACCCTACGATTGGAATGTCGAGTTCGACGCCATCACCGCCAATCTGATGGCTGACCGTAACTACGAGGAACTAACCAATTTTCAAAAACTAGGCTCACTTGCCACCCAAGCGCACCCGACGTATGAGCACTATTTGCCGCTGCTTTACTCCGCCGGTGCAGTGGACAGCAAAGACAACATCAGTACGTTTAACGACAGTTTGACGTTGGGGTCGATATCGATGCGGTCGGTGATTTGGAGTTAATCCCCAACATTCTTACTGCAATTTTTATAGCACCTTAGTCAATAAATACTCTGGCTATAGTCATATTTACCATTTTTTTGATTTTTAATGCATCCATTCAATATCCAACGCCGTTCTTTCAGTATTCGACTACTGACACTCCTAGCCAGCTCAGGTTTTGCGGTAAACACGTTTGCCAAAGCCAACGCAGCAGACAGCGTTTTACTCGCTAAAACCGCACCTGCAGGCATTGACCCCGCTGGCTATTTAGTCAGTGAAAAGCTTGACGGGGTGCGGGCGGTGTGGGACGGCAAGGTGTTGCGGTTTCGCAGTGGGCGAACCATCGCCGCACCAGCTTGGTTTATCGCCAAGCTGCCCAGAGAGCCGCTGGATGGCGAGCTTTGGATTGGGCGTGGGCAGTTTGATGCTGTGTCGGGCGCAGTTCGCAAAGTCAAACCAGTCGATGCAGAGTGGCAAAAGGTCAATTACATGGTGTTCGAGCTGCCGGCTGGCTCGGGCGACTTCAAAGACCGCGCTTTGGCACTGGACTCCATCGTCAACACCGCCGCGTGGCCGCAACTACAAGCCATCGAGCAAACGGCCATCGCCAACCGCGCTACGCTGCAAGCCAAGTTGGACGACGTGGTGCAGGGCGGTGGGGAAGGGCTGATGTTGCATTTGGCTAGCGCGCCAGTTGCTACTGGGCGCAGCGACGCGTTGCTCAAGCTCAAATCCGTGCAAGACGCCGAGGCCACCGTTGTCGGCCATGTTGCGGGTAAAGGCAAATATGCCGGCGTGACAGGCGCTTTGGATGTCAAAACAGCTGATGGGCAACGCTTCAAGCTGGGCACGGGTTTGTCAGACGAGCAGCGCAAACGCCCGCCGGCAGTTGGCAGCAAGGTGACCTACACCTACAGAGACGTCACCCCCAGCGGCAAGCCACGGTTTGCCAGTTTTTTGCGGGTGTATGACTCTTATTGATAAAAGTCAAATTAATCAGATAATTTAAGCCCCAAGTATTCACCTCACTATTTTAAGGAGAGCAAGATGGCACATCCCCTAACATCCTTCAACGATAGATTGGATTTGACTTTTGAGCGCATCGTCGATGTGCCGCCGCACCTCGTCTGGCGCGCCTGGACCGAGCCGGCGCTGCTGAAGCAGTGGTTTTGTCCACTGCCCTGGAAGACGATTGACGCCGAGTTGGACGTGCGCCCGGGCGGTATCTTTCGCACAACGATGCAAAGCCCAGAGGGGCAAGAGTTCCCCGGTACGGGCTGCTATTTGGAAACCGTGAAAAACGAGCGCATCGTTTGGACGAACGCCTTGCTCCCCGGTTTCCGACCAGCACTGCCCAACGTGCCCTGCAACGACGAA
>JAYUJX010000656.1:0-3208 GCA_043764955.1 Polaromonas sp. | reverse complement strand
GGGGCTGAGCCGTAAGGCTGCGACTGATTTTTCGTTTTATTTGGCAATTCCAACGCTGATTGGCGCGGGTGCCTATAGCCTCTACAAAGAGCGCGGCTTGCTGTCCATGGCCGATGTGCCCATGTTTGGCGTGGGGCTGGTGGTCTCGTTCATCAGCGCTTGGCTATGCATTCGCTGGCTGCTCAAATTTATTGCGACGCACAGCTTTGTGGGCTTTGCTTATTACCGCATTGCGTTTGGTTTGATTGTGCTGCTGACCGCTTGGCAGGGATGGATCAAGTGGACTGCTTGAATACGCCTATAGCCGGCGTATTTATTGCCTAAGTAGCTATTATAAATATAGCAACTCTTCTTTTAAAGTATTGTCTTAATGGCTGTATCAATCGCTGCTGCTGCTTCTACCGGCATCTCCATTGGGAACAAGTGCGAGCCTGGCAGCATCTGAATGCGCCCTTTGACCAGCTTGTTGGTCATGGTCATGCCGACTTGCTGCATTTCTAACGATTCCTCACCGCCGATGAATGCCACTGGGCATTGCAAGGGGTGGCGTTTGATGAGACGGTCTAAGTTGTGTGGCAGGGTGTTGTAAAACGCGGTTTCTATTGCGCGATCAAAGCTCAGCACGCGTTTGCCAGTTTTTACATCATCGTGGGTGCAGTGGGTGATGTAATCTTGCAGCATTTGCGGGTGCCATTTGGCAAACATTTTCTTGCTGGCAAAGTGCGCCAGTGCTGCATCAGCGCTGTCCCAGCTGTAGCGGCGGTTTTGGCTGATTTTGCCGGGTGAGATGGAGCCTACAAGCTGCGTTACCTTGGCAAATTGCAAGGTTTTAGCCCGCCAGCCGCCCAATATAGGTGAATCCAACAGAACCACGCCGCGAGACAACTCGGGGTGTTTGCAGCTGGTCATCAAGCTCAAAAAGCCACCTAACGAGTGACCGACCAAAAAGGCAAGTTCACCCGCTTTTTGCACTTCGACAGCCGCAAACTGCGCCAGTTCTTTGGCAATGTGCGGCCAATTGCTGGTGACGGGTAATTGTGGGTTGTGGCCAAATTTCTCTAAAGCTTTGACGGTGTGCCCACGAGCTCGTAGGCTGCGAAACAACACGCCGTAAGTCCCTGCGGGAAAGCTGTTGGCGTGCGAAAAAATAATCAATGCCATAAATAAATAGTGTCAAACTCGTAAAGATTGTTAAATCAGCTTTTCGTTTTGATTGCTGATTTTTTTCAACGGCAAACTGCGTGCCGTAGCAATACGCAGAGGGATTTCAGTCTTACCGCCATTCCACATCGGGTCTTCAATGCTGTCAAACACCTCGCGCAGGCGTTGCCCCCAGGTGTTGTGCAGCATTTTGAAATAGGGGTTGTTCTCGTCAATGCAAACCACTTTGTCGGTTTGAAAGGTGTCCGCTTCGTAGACGACCAAATCCAAAGGCAGGCCGACGGATAGGTTGGACTTGAGCGTCGAATCCATAGACACCAGCACACATTTAGCCGCTTCGTCCAAGGGCGTGGTCGGCGTGATCACGCGGTCCAGCACGGGTTTGCCGTATTTGGATTCGCCGACTTGGAAGTAGGGCGTTTCAGGTGTGGCTTCAATGAAGTTACCGGCTGAATACACCTGAAACAGGCGCATGGCCTCGCCTTTGATTTGGCCACCCAGCACCATAGACACGTTGAATTCGACACCCGCCAATCGTAGCGATTGTGCATCGCGCTCATACACGCGGCGAATGGCCGAGCCGAGCACCCGGGCGGCATCAAACATGCTTTTAGCGTTCCAGATGGTGATGGGTTCGCTGTCGGGCGTGTCTTTGAGCTGCTCGATTTGCAGGATTTCACGCACCGATTGCGAAATCGACAAATTACCCGCAGACAGCAACACCATGAAGCGCTCTTGCGGCTTTTCGTACACGATCATTTTGCGGAAGGTACTGATTTGGTCCAAGCCAGCGTTGGTGCGGGAGTCGGATAAAAAAACCAGACCGGCGTTGAGTTTGATGGCGACGCAATATGTCATAAAAATATCAAGGGAAGATTCAAGAATGGATGGAAAAAACAGATCAGAGCAATTTTTTCAGCGAATACAAAGCTTCAAGCGCCTCTTTGGGGCTCAAATTGTCTGGGTTTAATGCCGCTAACGCTGATTCTAAAGCGCTGGCGGTTTCAATCTCCAAGGCCACAGGCACGTTGAACAAATCAACTTGGCTTTGAGATTCTGACTGTTTGGACTCCAGTGCTTGCAGCACATGCCGCGCATGGTTCAGCACCGGCGTAGGAATCCCCGCCAATTTGGCGACCGCAACACCAAAGCTGCGGCTGGCGGGCCCGGGTTCGATTTCGTGTAAAAACACAATGTCCGCACCCGATTCTGCCGCGCTGACGTGCACGTTCACCGCGCCGTGATGCTCAGCAGGGAACTGCGTCAACTCAAAATAATGCGTCGCAAACAAGGTAAACGCCAGCGTTTTGTCGTGCAAATGCGCGGCGATGCCGCTGGCGAGTGCCAAGCCGTCAAAAGTTGACGTTCCACGGCCGATTTCGTCCATCAGCACCAGGGAGTAGGGCGTGGCGCTGTGCAAAATCTGCGCAGCCTCGGTCATTTCCAGCATGAAGGTGGACTGTGCGTTAGCCAAATCGTCTGCCGCGCCGATGCGGGTGTGGATCGCGTCGATCGGCCCGAGCCGGCAACTGGCGGCGGGCACATAGCTGCCCATGCTGGCCAGCAGCACAATCAGCGCGACTTGGCGCATGTACGTCGATTTACCACCCATGTTGGGACCGGTGATGATCTGCATGCGCTGCTTGTGGCCAAGCCCGGTGTCGTTGGCGATAAATGCTGCACTTGATGTTTCCGCCAACCGCGCCTGCACGACGGGGTGGCGGCCTTGGCTGATGTCTATGCAGGGTTCGCGCACAAACTGCGGGGCGCACCATCCCAGCGTCAAGGCGCGCTCGGTCAGCGCACACAATGCGTCCAAGGCGGCGATGGATTTGGCGAGCTGGGAGAGCGGGGCGATGAAGGCTTGCAGCTCGTCCAACACCCCCTCAAACAACCACTTTTCCCGCGCTAAAGCACGGTCTTGCGCGCTCAGGGCTTTGTCTTCAAAGGCTTTGAGTTCAGGCGTGATGAAGCGTTCGGCGTTTTTCAGGGTCTGGCGGCGGCGGTAATCAGCGGGCACTTTGTCGGCCTGGCCGGTGCTGACCTC
>JAYUJX010000655.1:0-3209 GCA_043764955.1 Polaromonas sp. | reverse complement strand
AAATCGCGACCACGCAGGTTTACACGCGTTTGGATTTTCAGCATTTGGCAAAAGCTTATGATGCAGCCCATCCGAGAGCTAAAGTAAAGGCGAAAGTGCAAGTTAAAACAGACAAATCACCATGAACTTGGCTTGAATTTCGAGCTTTCATCGACATATAATCAGGCGAATTACTGTATATATTCACACATTATTTTTCAATTTCAACTTCTTTTTTTAGGTAATTCCCATGAGTCTCATTCCTGTAACCATCTTGACCGGCTTTTTAGGCTCAGGTAAAACCACGTTGCTGAAGCGCATTTTGACTGAGGCACACGGCCAAAAAATCGCTGTGATCGAAAACGAATTTGGTGAAGAAAACATCGATAGCGACATCTTAGTGTCCGACACCACGGAAAACATCATCCAAATGAGCAATGGCTGTGTGTGCTGCACGATTCGCGATGATTTGCGGGTGACTTTGCAAGATTTGGCCGAGAAAAAACGAAAAGGTGAAATCACATTTGACCGTGTGGTCATCGAAACCACGGGCTTGGCCGACCCTGGCCCAGTGGCGCAAACCTTCTTCATGGACGAAGAAATTGCTGAGCAGTATTTGCTGGACAGTATTTTGACGCTGGTAGACGCAAAGCATGCCGAAACGCAGTTGACCGAACGACTAGAGGCGCGCCGTCAAGTCGGTTTTGCAGATCAAATTTTCATAAGCAAATCAGACTTGGTCGCCAAAGAAGAGGTCGAAGCGCTGATGCACCGCATCAAGCACATGAACCCGCGCGCACCGCAAAAAACCGTGCATTTTGGTGAGGTGGCGATAGCGGATGTGTTTGATTTGCGCGGTTTCAACCTCAACGCCAAGCTGGATATTGATCCTGATTTCTTGACCGATGACCATCACCATGACGCCAGCCCTGCTGATCCTGACAACTTGGGTCCATTTTTTGGTCAAGACAAGCCACAGCACAAAGCGCATCACCACGTGCATGACGACGATGTCAAAAGCTTTGTTTTTAAGTCAGACAAATACTTTGACGCTGCAAAGCTAGAGGATTTCTTGGGTGCTATTGTCAATATTTATGGTCCGCGTATGCTGCGCTACAAAGGCGTTTTGAACATGAAGGGCACGGAGCGCAAGGTAATCTTCCAAGGCGTGCACCAATTGATGGGCAGCGATTTGGGTCCTATCTGGGCAAAAGGTGAAAAAAGAGGCAGCAAAATGGTGTTTATTGGCATCAATTTGCCAAAAGACATCTTTTTGCAAGGTATGGAGCAGTGCTTGGTCTAAATTCAGTCTGAAGCAGCTACAATCCGCGCGCTGATTGAATTTTGGCAATATTTGAGTATTTATTTATTACCAAATGGGATAAGTAAATTCTTAGTAGTTTTAAGGTAAACGCATTGGTTTTCTGGTGCGTGTGAGTTGATTGTTTGATTTGTATAAATACCAGCATAGCTGGGAGGCAATGAATGAAAACCGTAGCGAAAAAAGTAGTTAAAAAGGCACCCATCAAGGTTGCAGCTAAAGCTGTGACGAAAGTCGCGGCAAACAAAACGGTAAAACCTGCCAAGCCCATAGCTAAAACTGCGACTAAAACTACCGTTAAGGCTGTTGTTAAACCAGTTAAAAAAGCAGTTGTAAAGTCAGCACCTAAACCTGTTGCCAAAAAAATAGTCAAACCAGTAGTCAAATCCTCTGCAAAAGCAGGCACGAAATCGGTCAATAAACCAGCGGTTAAAACAGCAGCAAAATCCATTGCAAAACTTGAAATAAAACCTGCAGTCAAAGCCGCAACTAAACTAATAGCTAAGCCAACCGTCGTACTTAACAAGAAAGCTACTAAAAAAGCAGAGGCAGCGACTTTAGAAATCAAAGCAAGCAAAGCAGTAAAGCCGGCAAAATCGTTAGAAAAAACGAAAGCTGTTTCCAAGCCACCCAAAGAAGAGTCAAATTTAAAGCAATCCATGGTCATCGCGTCGAAAATAGCCCCTACTGAAATCAAAGATTTATCACCTGCAGCGCCTGCACAGTCAAAAGCAAGAACATCCAGACTTGCGTCGTTAACTGTGCCATCTATGGCACAATCTGTGGCATCAACAGCTGCCAAATCAAGTTACGGCCCACATGTGCCCTCGCTAGCCATCATTCCTCCTCCTCAATCTGCAGCCAAACAGAATCCTAAGTTAGTCAACAATTGGAAAACAAAATCTGCCGAAGAAATGAATGACGAGGAGTTACTGGCTATGCCTGACTCTGAGTACATGAATATCAAGCAAATGATGTATTTCAGATTGAAATTATTACAATTGAAGCAGGGAATTTTAGTCAGTGCGGGTGCTACAACAGAGCATTTGCGTGATGAGTCAGCAGTTGTTCCAGACCCTACTGACCGTGCCACAATCGAAGAAGAGCACGCGTTAGAGTTGCGTACCCGTGACCGCGAACGTAAGCTGCTCAAAAAGATCGAGCAATCCATCGTGCGCATTGATGCGGGAGACTATGGCTATTGCGATGAAACGGGTGAGGCTATTGGTGTTGGCCGTTTGCTGGCTCGACCAACTGCGACACTGTCGTTAGAAGCGCAGCAACGTCGTGAGCTGAAGCAAAAAATGTTTGGAGATTAAATCGACTCTATGGGTTTTTTAACTGACGCCAAATCTGCAGCATCATCGTTTCTTTCGTCTTGGAAAAAAGATGACGAAGCTGACTTGGCGACTGTAAAAAATACATCTTCAAAGCCTGTTTCCTCGCACACTCTTGGCGAAGCAAAACGAATTTGGATAATTCGTAAGCGAGAGTTCGACAAGCTACGGGTGCTGCGCCAAAACGAAATACTCAAGGACAATAAACCAAAACAGCGGTTTTTTCACACCAGTAAGTTGACTGACTTGAGCGAAAAAACATCAACAATCAAGAAAATAGATGAAATAGAAGCGCAGATGTCCATGCAATGGTGGAAAACTGATCGCTTGGATTTGAATCTCCAAGAAGATTCCAAAAAGCCGCGCTAGCATGAATTAGCGCAAATTAGTTATTGCGCTTTGACCGTCTATGCCCGTATTCAAGCGGTCGGGAATACAAGCTAAAGATAAGCCCGCTCTACCTTGCTTGTTGTGACAAATGTCGCAACACCGTTGTTTGGGTTTTTAGCAGCACTTTGACACTACAACTTTTACATTTTTATTGCTTCATAAAGCGCCACTTTCAGTGATTG
>JAYUJX010000654.1:0-3227 GCA_043764955.1 Polaromonas sp. | reverse complement strand
AATGACGACTGCCGCCCTCAAATCTGGCTCCAATAGCTGGACTTTACGCCTCTTTACATTGCTGATCTGGCTCTTTGTCGGCCTGTGTGCCGCTTACTGGGCCTTTAAATTTGCCACCACCAAGACCATAGAAGCCACTGCAACCCCAGCCGCACCCACCGTGGTGGTCGATTCTAAAGCTATTGGCAGACTGCTTGGTGCTACAGATAATATAGCTGTTAAGGCAATAAATACGCCGGCTAACACCAAATTTGTGCTCTTTGGATTAGCCAGTTCAGCAAGTGGCCAAGGCTACGCCCTCATCGCTCTAGACGGCAAACCCGCCAAACCCTACCGCGTGGGTAGCTTGGTGGCCGATGACTTGGTGCTCAAATCCATCAGCAAAACCGGCGTCTTGCTTGCCACCTCACTCAAAGCGCCCGACGGCGTCACGCTAGAGCTGCCAGAGCGAAAACCTATCAATAACCCCCCCAATAATTTTGCCAGCACGCCCCCACCACCACCCAACGTGGCGGCCACGCAGCCAAGATTCCCCGCGCTCAACCCCAACAACGCAAACCCAGTGGGCGCCCCCGTTCTACCGACAGCCATAGCACCCATGCCATCGCCCGCGGTTCAGCCTAATGGCGCAGTACCAGGCGCGGTACCAGGTGCAGCCGCAGCCATCAGCCGCTTTGCCCCCCGTGTTTCCTCTGCAGACGGCTCAGTTGCAGCGCCAGCCATGCCAGCCAGTGCAACCAGTTCAGCAGTGAATGAGCGAAATTAATTTTTGCTATTCATTTAATAGCTGTTTAGGCAATAAATACGCCGGCTATAGGTGTTTTTAACTATAAAAATTAAGTTTTTAATCTAATTTAACTTGAATTAAACCAAAGTAAACCGATAAACCCCATCGGTGCAAAATTCGCGCTTTAATTCACCTTTAAACCATAAAAAGTGCAAATGCGCTATCACTTCACCCATGGCAAAGGTGGTTTGGTGCAAATCGAGCTCTCGTTTGAACATCACGGGCAGCACGTCGGCGGCGCTGCTGGGCTGCAAGGCGCAGGTGTCGCGGACTTCGGTTAGGCGCTCGGCGTGGTGGTCGTGCAGTTGTTGGATGCGTTCGTGGATGCCAACAAAGGGTTTGCCGTGCGAGGGCAGGGTGAGGGTGTCTGGCGCGCAGGGGGCGAATTTGTCGACGGAGTCTAAAAACAGCTGCAGCGCGTTAGATTCGGGCTCGATGTTGTAGACGCTCACGTTGGTGGAGATGCGCGGCAGCATCATGTCGCCGCCGATCAAGATTTTGGACGCTTCGCAATACAGCGCGATGTGCTCAGGCGCATGGCCGTAGCCGCTGATGGCGCGAAGGCGGTGGCTGCCAATTGCGATGATGTCGCCATCCATCATGCGGCGGTAGCTGCGTGGCACTTTGGGCACGAGGCTGGTGAAATAGTTAGATCTGGCTTTGAGCTTTTCTTGCGACACGGGGTCAACCAAGCCGTGACTGGCAAAAAACTGAGCGCTTTCTAGCCCATCAAACCCTGAATCTGGCGAGCAGGCCATGCGTACCACGTGGTAGTCCGTTCCGCTCATCCATAGCATCACGCCCCAGCGTTCGCACAGCCAGTGCGCCAAACCAACGTGGTCAGGGTGCATGTGGGTGACGATGACGCGAATGATGGGCAGCCCTTCCAGCGCGTTGACAAACACCTGCTCCCACTGCGCGCGGGATTCGGGTCGGTCAATGCAGCAGTCCACCACTGTCCAGCCGTCTTTGCCGTCAATATGGTCGCGAAGTAACCATAAATTGATGTGGTTTAGCGCAAAGGGCAGCCCGATACGCAGCCACTTCACGCCGGGTGCGACTTCAATTGCATGTCCCGACTCCGGCATCGTCTCGCCCAGCGGGTAGTGCAGTTTGCGTTCCAGCTCGTTCATGGGGCTTGAAATATAAGGCTTTTCAGTCGGTTTGGTGGGGGTTTCAGTCATAAAGTCAGTATTTCTAGGTCAATTTATCAGTCATAATCGGTCAAAATTGATGCTTACCTTTACGTAAACGTCAATTGTTAAACCATCTTACTCCAAGCCCTTCAAATACCATGAACATAAGTTACACCATCACCGACTTGGCCAAAGAGTTTGACTTGACCACACGCGCGATTCGGTTTTATGAAGACATGGGGCTGCTGTCACCCCAACGCGAAGGCGTCGGTGGCCGTAGCCGCGTTTACAGCGCCAGAGACCGCACCCGCTTGAAGCTGACTTTGCGCGCAAAACGCTTGGGTTTATCGTTGACCGAGGCAAAAGACATCATCGACCTATACGACAGCCCGCGTGACACGGGTGTGCAGTTGCAGAAGTTTTTATCCGTCCTAGCCGCCCACCGGCAAGAGCTGGAGGAGCAAATGACGGATTTGCAGGCGAATTTGGAAGAAGTGAAGCTCCATGAGAAAGAGGCGAAGGCGTTGCTTTTAAAGCTTAAAAAATAGCGTAATTTTGGTCGCTAGATGACGTATTTATTGCCTAAGTAGCTATGAAAAATATAGCAAAAAAAGCCGCCAGCCTCACATCTGGCGGCTTTTTGCTTTTTTAGCTAAGTGAGTGCTTACAAACCTGCAGACGCCCGCAGCGCAGCAACTTTGTCTGTCTTTTCCCAAGTGAATTCTGGCTCGTCGCGACCAAAGTGGCCGTATGCGGCAGTCTTTTCGTAGATGGGGCGCAGTAAATCTAGCATCTGGATGATGCCTTTTGGACGCAGGTCAAAGTGCTCTTGCACCAGGGCGGACAATTTCTCGTCAGACATGATGCCGGTGCCTTCGGTGTAGACGGTGACGTTCATCGGCTTGGCCACGCCAATCGCGTAGGCGACCTGGATCTGGCACTGCTTGGCCAAACCAGCGGCGACGATGTTTTTCGCCACGTAGCGTGCAGCGTAGGCGGCTGAACGGTCAACTTTGGAGGGGTCTTTGCCTGAAAATGCGCCGCCGCCGTGTGGGCAAGCGCCACCGTAAGTGTCAACAATAATTTTGCGACCGGTCAAACCGCAATCGCCTTGCGGGCCGCCGATAACGAAACGACCTGTTGGGTTGATCAAGTACTTGGTGTCTTTGGTGATCATTTCTTTTGGCAGCACCGGCAAAATGATCTGCTCGATGACAGAGTCAATGAAGCTTTGCTTCATTTTATGTTGCGTTTCAGACTGGTCTGGGTCGTGCTGGCTGGACAATACCACGGTGTCGATGCTG
>JAYUJX010000653.1:0-3232 GCA_043764955.1 Polaromonas sp. | reverse complement strand
CCACCGCTTTGTAGTCAATCCCGCCCAAAATCCGGCTGATGCCGTAGCCCCCGCGCGAGGTCAGCGCTACATCGGCACCGCTGGCTGCAGCGCGGCTAATGGCGGCAATGCGGGTGGCGTCGTCGCCAGCAAAGCGCAAATGCCCTGTCAACGCATCAGTATCGATTTCAACCTCGTGCCTCAAGCTTTGCAGCCGTTTGATGCCGCGCTTGAACGCCGCTTTGTCAACCACGCGGCTGGAGGGGGAGTAAACGTAAATATGGCTCATAACTGGATTGTAAACGGTCAGTTTGCTATAAATAGCATAGCGTATTTGAGGGGTAAAAATAGTTCAAGCCGGCGTATTTATTGCCTGAGGTGCTATATATTTTATATAAAAATATTATAAAAATACTTAAAAATTAGTTCAAATCATCTGAAAACTTGCACCGCAAGCTTAGCGATCTCTTCGCCATGTTCTTGCACAAAATGGCCTGCTTGCTCCAAAACCAGTGGTTCTGGGCAACCGTTGATCGACTTTTGCAGCTCGCGCATGGCGGGCAAACCCAGCACAGGGTCTAGCGCACCCACAGCCATCAGCGTGCGGCCTTCCCACTCGTTTTGCCAAAAATCTCTGGCTTTGCGCGACACTTCTGCGCCGTCGGCTCGCGGGATTTCTGGCACCATGGGCGGGAAAGCGCGGGTGCCAGCGCGAAAGCCTTTGTCGGGGAAAGGTGCCATGTAAGCGGCGCATTCGGCGGGGCTCATTTGGGGGTTGCCACGCGCAAAGAGCTTGTCGATTTTGAATTCTGGGTTTTTACGGCACATCTCGCGCCAGTCTTGAAAACCCGCTGTCAAAGGTGCGTCTCCCGTCGCCAGCATCGTGTTCATCACCACCAATCCTTTAAATCGATTCGCTTTGTCGGATTTTCCTTGAAACTCGTGCGGCAGTGTCAAACCCAGCAGCCCGCCCCAGTCTTGCACCACCAGCACGATATTTTGCAAATCTAGGCGCTCAATCAGCTCAATCAGCACCTGCCTGTGCCAGCTAAAGGTGTGAAAAGCGTCTTTTTTGGGTTTGTCACTTTTGCCAAAGCCGATCAAATCAGGCACCACAACCCTTGCGCCTATGCCGTCTTCCGTCCAGCCTTTCATTTGCAAAAGGATAGGAATCATTTTTCGATAGAGATAGCTCCATGCAGGGTTGCCGTGCAAACATAGGTAAGTGGTTTGCTCTGCAATGTCGTGGCCAGTGATATCGTAAATCAGCTGCCCTTCGTCCAAATAGTGCATCCGCAATCCGTTCAGAGCGGGCAAATCGTTCACATAATTGGGCTGCCACGGGTAATCAGGCAGATTATCAAACGCAGTATCTGGCGTGCGCAAGGCATCGCTGCGCAGCGGGTGCTTGATCTTGGCTTCTTGCTTGATGATTTCGCGTTTGTCTTGAAAAAACCCTTGCAACATGACGCTTGCTTCATCCGCCAACACGCCGCCTTCAATCTCAGTTTGGTGGTTCAATGCCATGTTGTTGAACAAATTGGTCACAGAGCCTGCCGCACCCGTTTTGGCATCTGCCGCACCAAAAACCACACGTTTCAGCCGCGCATGCAACATCGCACCAGCACACATGGCGCAGGGCTCCAGCGTCACAAACAGCTCGCAACCTTCTAAACGATAGTTGCCCATAGCTTTCGCCGCCGCACGCAAAGCCATAATTTCAGCGTGCGCTGTCGGGTCGTGGTCGGCAATCGGAGAGTTACGCCCCACGGCAATCACCACACCGTCCTTCACCACCACCGCGCCCACAGGCACCTCACCTTGCGCGGCAGCAGCTTGCGCCTCTTGCAAAGCGAGCGCCATAAACGAGTCGTCTTCGTGGTCTTTGGGAACTAGATACATGCGCCCAATGTTACCTGTACTTTATACAAGTTTGGGCAGTTTTTGCGTTAATGGATATGTGATTAATTACTTGACAGCATTTGGAAAAAACAACTGCTCCCCACCGATTTTGTAGCTGGCAATCACAGCCTGCCCTGCGTTTGACACCACCCAATCGACAAACTTTTGCCCCTCAACCACTTTGGTTTGTGGGTGTTTGGCGGGGTTGACGAGCATCACGCCGTATTGGTTGAACAAGCGGTTGTCGCCCTCGACCAAGATAGTCAAATCAGCGCGATTTTTGAAGCTCAACCACGTGCCACGGTCTGCCAGCACATAAGCGCCCAGGCTAGACGCCATGTTCAGCGCGGGGCCCATGCCGCAGCCGCACTCTTTGTAACCAGAACCCTTGTTGTCAACGGCTGACGTTTTCCAATGCCGCAATTCCGCCGCATGTGTACCGCTTTTGTCACCGCGAGATATGAAATTGCCATTGCCAGCGGCTACTTTTTTCAGCGCTTCAATGATGTCTTTGCCTTTGACCAAACCTCCTCTTACATTCGCAGGATCAGTCGCTGGGCCAATCAGCACAAAGTCGTTGTACATCACGGGGAGGCGTTTCACAGCAAATCCGTCGGCCACGATTTTTTCTTCCGCCACTTGGTCATGCACAAACAGCACATCTGCATCACCGCGCCGCCCCATATCCAGTGCCTGGCCTGTGCCTAGGGCGACAACTTTGACATCAATGCCGCTGGTCTTTTTGAACTCGGGCAGCAGGTAGCTGAACAGGCCGGATTGCTCCGTCGATGTCGTTGACGCTACCACAATCGATTGCGCTGACTGGGCTAAAGCGTTCGAATTTGCTATACTATTAATAGCTAATGAGGCAATAAATAAGCTGGCTATGTGCTTAAAAGTGGTATTAATTTGCATATATTTTAGAGTTTAAGGGTAAAGATTGAAGAAGCTGGGCTGATATCTTAAAAGATGCGGTATCGTATCGACTAATCTAATCTCCAGCGATATGAAACGCCATGCATAGGCTCCAATTCCACTACACACTCAGTAAAGACACCGGCCCACAAAACATCAATCAAAGGGTGCGCAACCCGTTGATTGACTTGCTGCAAGCGGTTTCCGCAGCAGGTTCTATTTCAGCGGGAGCACGACAGCTTGGGTTGTCCTACCGCCATGTCTGGGGTGAACTGAAGCGCTGGGAGGCTGAACTGGGCGGCGAACTGCTGATCTGGGAAAAAGGCCAATCGGCTCGTTTGAGCGAATTTGGCAGCAAGCTGATGTGGGCCGAGCGCCAAGCGCAGGCGCGCCTCGCCCCGCAAATTGAGGCTTTGCGGGCAGAGTTAGAGCGCTC
>JAYUJX010000652.1:0-13427 GCA_043764955.1 Polaromonas sp. | reverse complement strand
GACCGCTACTTTGCCCGTGTATTTGAATGCGTTGACGGGTAAAGGTGTTCATGTTGTGACAGTAAATGATTATCTGGCCAACCGTGATGCACGTTGGATGGGTAAGCTATATAACTTTCTAGGCTTGAGTGTTGGTATCAATTTACCCAACATGCCGCGCGATGAAAAACAAGCAGCCTATGCCGCTGATATTACTTATGGTACCAACAACGAGTATGGCTTTGATTACCTGCGCGACAACATGGTCTATGAAGTCAATGACCGTGTGCAGCGCGGTTTGAACTTCGCCATTGTTGACGAGGTTGATTCTATTTTGATCGACGAAGCCAGAACGCCTTTGATCATCAGTGGACAAGCAGAAGACCACACTGAGATGTATATCGCCATGAATAAAGTAGCGCCTACATTGACCAGACAAGAAGGTGAAGCTGATCCGCGAACTGGCGAGGGAGTTACCAAGCCAGGCGATTTCACGTTGGATGAAAAAACACAGCAGGTGTTTTTGACTGAAATGGGTCATGAAAACGCTGAGCGTGTTTTGTACAACATGGGTTTGATACCTGAAGGTTCAACTTTGTATGATCCTGCCAATATCACCTTGGTGCACCATTTGTATGCAGCGCTTCGAGCTAAAAATCTATTCCATCGTGACCAGCATTACGTTGTACAAGAGGGCGAAATCGTCATTGTGGATGAGTTTACGGGTCGCTTGATGTCTGGTCGACGTTGGAGCGATGGTTTGCATCAAGCCGTCGAGGCCAAAGAGGGCGTTGCTATCCAAGCAGAAAATCAAACCCTTGCATCCATCACGTTTCAAAATTATTTCCGTTTGTATGGCAAGTTGGCCGGCATGACGGGTACGGCTGATACAGAAGCCTACGAATTCCAAGAAATCTACGGTTTAGAAACGCTGGTGATGCCGCCGAACCGACCAAGCCAGCGGGAAGACCAGTTAGACCGTGTTTATAAAACCACGCGTGAAAAATACGAAGCAGCGGTAAAAGATATTCGCGATTGTTATGAGCGTGGTCAACCTGTTTTGGTGGGCACAACGTCGATTGAAAATTCCGAGATCATTGACCAATTGTTGACCAAAGAAGGCTTGCCCCACCAAGTCCTCAATGCCAAGCAGCATGCGCGCGAGGCTGATATCGTGGCACAAGCTGGTCGTCCAAAGATGATCACTATTGCCACCAATATGGCTGGTCGTGGTACTGATATTGTGCTTGGCGGTAATTTGCAAATGTCGATTGATGCCGTGCTTCAAGATGAGTCGCTTGATGAGGCGACAAAAGCAACTCAAATTGAACAATTGCGAACTAGCTGGGCAGTTGATCATGCTTTTGTGAAGTCAGTTGGAGGTTTGCGTATCGTCGCGACAGAGCGCCATGAGTCCCGTCGCATTGATAACCAATTGCGTGGTCGATCTGGCCGCCAAGGGGACAATGGCTCGTCTCGCTTTTTCCTGAGTCTTGATGATTCGTTGATGCGCATTTTTGCGGGTGATCGTGTGAAGTCCATCATGGACAGACTCAAGATGCCCGATGGTGAAGCGATTGAAGCGGGAATTGTGACACGCAGTATTGAAAGTGCACAACGCAAAGTCGAAGCACGCAATTTTGATATTCGCAAGCAATTACTGGAATACGACGACGTTGCGAACGATCAACGTAAAGTGATTTACCAACAACGAAATGATATTTTAGATGCTGCTAACTTGAGTGAGCAAATCAAGTCATTGCGAGAAGGCTGCTTTACGGACTTGGTTCGCCAATACGTACCTGAAAATACAGTCGAAGAACAATGGGATCTGGCTGGTTTAGAAAAAGCTTTAACGCAAGATTGGCAAATCAGTGTGCCTCTGCTGCAAGAGGTCCAAGAAGCTTCGGCCATTGAAGATGAAGAAGTGTTTGAAAAAGTTGTTCATGCTGCTGATGTGGCATTTAACAGCAAAGTCGATCAAATCGGCGAAGAAAACTTCACGCACTTTGAACGCATGGTTTTGCTGCAAAATATCGATAGCCATTGGCGTGACCATTTGAGCGCTTTGGATTATCTGCGCCAAGGTATTCATTTGCGCGGTTACGCTCAAAAACAACCTAAACAAGAGTACAAGCGTGAAGCGTTTGAGTTGTTTGGTCAGCTGTTAGATGCTGTGAAATTTGATGTCACCAAGGTTTTGATGACAGTTAAGGTTCAGTCCAGCGAAGAGATTGAGCGCGTGGCTGAAGACATGGAAAGCCGTGCCGAAAACATAGCTAATGTCACCTATACGGCACCAACTGAAACGGGTGAGGCTATAACGGTTGTTGATGCGTCTACGGCGACTTCAGCAGCTGAAAACATGCCACGTGTTGGTCGCAATGAACCTTGCCCTTGCGGCAGCGGTAAAAAATACAAACAATGCCACGGTAAATTGGCTTGAAAGTACGACATGCCAGTTAACTTGACTGCTCCTCTTGCATCTTCTTTGCTTGATATTGAAGGACTTCGAATCGGTGTTGCCGAAGCGGGTATTCGAAAAGCAAACCGCAAAGATTTAACGGTTGTATTGATGGACGAGGGTACCTCAGTGGCTGGCGTATTTACACAAAATCGGTTTTGTGCTGCGCCTGTTCAAGTTTGCACAGAGCATCTGGCGTTTAATAAAAATAGCGTCAATGTAGTTAGCGGCATACGCGCTATGGTGATCAACACTGGCAATGCGAACGCAGGTACAGGTGAAGACGGTTTGATGCGTGCTCGGTCTACCTGCCAATCAGTGGCAGAAAAGCTAGGTCTTAATTCTCATCAGATATTGCCTTTTTCGACCGGTGTCATCATGGAGTCTTTGCCGCACGATCGTATTGCTGCAGGTTTAGATGCTGCTATTGGTGATGCTAAAACGAGCCATTGGTTACGCGCTGCAGAAGCGATCATGACGACCGATACGATTCCCAAAGCTTTCAGCAAACAAGTGCAAATTGCTGGGAAGACAATCAGCATTACTGGTATCAGCAAAGGTGCTGGTATGATTCGCCCTAATATGGCAACCATGCTGGGCTTTATGGCAACCGATGCTTGCGTTGCCCCCGAAGCGATGCAGCAGCTAGCAACAGAGCTTGCAAACGGTTCATTCAACTGCGTGACAGTGGACGGCGACACCTCTACCAATGATTCATTTGTCGTCATTGCTACTAATAAAGCAGGTAATACGCCGATTTCAACTTGGGCGAGTACCGACGGCGCCGCGCTTAAAGCAGCCATGATGGAAGTTGCACGACTTTTAGCGCAGGCGATTGTGCGTGATGGCGAAGGCGCTACCAAATTTATTTCTATTCAGGTAGATGGTGGAAAAAGCGGTGAAGAATGCCGGAAAGTTGCTTATGCGATTGCACATTCCCCACTTGTAAAAACAGCTTTTTTTGCGAGCGACCCGAATTTAGGGCGTATTTTGGCAGCCGTTGGTTACGCAGGCATTGATGATCTTGACCAAACCAAAATTGATCTTTTTTTAGATGAGGTAAATGTGGCCACCCAAGGGGGGCGCAATCCGAACTACCAAGAGTCAGATGGTCAACGCGTCATGAAGCAAGCTGAAATCACCGTGCGCGTAGTGCTCGGGCGTGGTCGAGCCAGTGAAACGGTTTGGACGTGTGATTTGTCATACGATTACGTCAAAATTAACGCCGATTACCGCTCTTAAATTCTCACTTATATTTATCATTTACTATGAATGAGCAGTTTGAGCGTTTTTTAAATCGTGCGGAGTCATTGGTAGCTCGGCTTGAGGCTAAGTTGCCGCAAGCATTGAGTGCGCCAGACTGGAACGCAGCCATTGCATTCCGTTATAGAAAACGCAGCAATAACCATGGTACTTTAGAGCCTGTGAGGCATATTGGAATCACACGACTGAGTGATTTAAAAGAAGTAGACGTTCAAAAAGAAAAAATTGAACGTAATACCAAGCAATTTGTTGAAGGTAAATCCGCTAACAACGTGTTGTTGACAGGAGCGCGTGGTACGGGTAAATCTTCTTTGATCAAAGCTTGCTTGAACGAATATAGCCACCTCGGACTGCGTTTGATTGAGGTTGACAAAGTTGATTTGGTTGACTTGCCTGATATTGTCGATGTTGTATCTGACCGCCCTGAAAAATTCATTGTTTACTGTGATGATTTGAGTTTTGAAGACGGCGAGCCAGGCTACAAGGCTTTGAAGTCCATCTTAGATGGCTCGATCGCTGCAGCATCGCCTAATGTGCTCATTTATGCCACCAGCAACCGCAGGCATTTGTTGCCTGAGTACATGAAGGAAAATCTAACCTACCAACACACGGACGATGGCGAAGTGCATCCCGGGGAAGGGGTGGAAGAAAAGATTTCATTGTCTGAACGATTTGGCTTGTGGATCAGCTTTTACCCATTCAACCAAGACGAATATCTTGCCATCGTGACCCAATGGTTGAATTTCTTTGGTATTGATGCTCAAAAAGTACCTGAAGCGCGGCCACAGTCCTTGGTTTGGGCTTTGGAACGCGGTTCGCGTAGTGGTCGCGTCGCCTACCAGTTCGCTCGGGACTTTGCAGGGCGCATTTGAGTGGAAGATGTCAAGATTGTAGACCCCGAGATCGCACGTGCTGCATTCGGGCAAAGACCTGTCACTGAAGTTGCTGTCGGTATTTTGATTCGCTCAGATGGCGATTTTTTGATGACCACACGGCCTGCGGGCAAAGCGTATGCAGGCTACTGGGAGTTCCCAGGTGGCAAGCTAGAAGCCAATGAAACCGTCGAAGAAGCGCTTCGACGTGAGTTGACAGAAGAAATTGGCGTCACCATCCAGGATGCACACATTTGGCGTTCTAGCGTCGTTGATTATCCACATGCTTTGGTGCGTTTGACTTTTTGTAAAGTATCCACATGGACGGGGCAATTGCATATGCGTGAATCGCAGCAATTTGCGTGGCAAAGTTTGCCAGTTCAAGTCAAACCCGTGTTGGCTGGTACCGTTCCGGTGCTTCAGTGGTTAGAAAATGAAAAAATTTGACGCCTCTATTTTGCTATAAAATTTGTAGTATTAAAGGCAATAAATACGCCGGCTATAAGTGTATTTCATTGCAATTTGGCAGCCCCGTATACTTGGTCATCGGGCGGTGCATCTGCTGGCATGCGAAAGCTTTCACTGGCCCAAGCGCCGAAGTCTATGTTTTTGCAGCGTTCACTGCAAAAGGGTCGGTAAACGTTGCTGCTTGCAAAAATACTGTCCCCGCCACATTGTGGGCAAGTAACGATTTTGGTGGATTTATCTGTGCTCATGAGCAAAGTGTCAATTCGAAAGTCGCATCCTCAGCGCTTGGATGCAGCCTTTCCTCATTGTCTTGACGCATCAAACGAATCATCACAATCAATCGATTACCGCTGATTTCAGGAATCAAATCTAACGATGAATCAATGCGCATCCGTAGCAATTGGTAAGGTTTCCCTTGAGGCAGGTTTTGTTGAAATTGCCCACCAGTTGCGATCATTTTTTGAGCAGAACCTGATTCGCGCAAAATTTTCAAGAGTAAGTAAATAGCATTGGCCAAGGGCGTTAATGGTTCAGACCAGCGCGCAATATCAGTTTGACGGCGTGAAATTGAAGAATTCTGCCACGCGAAATAAGCTGGCAAGTCAAACTCGCAAGTTCCACCAGGGATACCCATGCGACTGCGTACACTCATTAACCAATCGTTTTCAGTAAGTGACTGGCCAGCTTTGCCAGCTAAGTTGTTAAGCGAGGTAAAACAATGCTCTAGCTCATTAATAACGCCATCTAGAACGCCTTCAGCGATAGCTGGATTGCCGCGGTAGCTGTTGAAAACTTGCTTTTGCTTTTCTAAATCCTTCATCACATCAGATTTAAGGTCAGCTCGTGATCCTACATCCATGACTTCAAAAATGGTTGTTAAAGCGTAATGGTGGTCAAGCGCCGACTCGCGCGACGACAATTCGCCAAGGCGATTGAACAAATGTTCAAGCCGAAGGTAAGTTCGGATTCTTTCGTTAAATGGGTATTCGTAGAGGATCACAATTTTTTCCGTTCATCGAATGGGCGCAGTAGATGCTGAGCGACATGCGTTACTTGCTCTCGAAGATGTTCGACGGTGATACTATCATTGAATATAAGAATATCGGCAGCGCTGTTACGCATTTTTCGACTGGCTTGGCTGGCGATTATTTTCTCTACATCCTCTTGTTTCAAGGTGTTTCGCAGCATGACGCGGTTAATTTGTGTTTGTTCCAAGCAATCAATCACCAATACTTGATCCAAGATTGCTCTCCAGTTCTGAGATTCAACCAAAAGCGGTATGTCGTACACGATGAGTTTGGCTTCTGAGGTCACAGCTGCGTGGTCTTGTCGCTGCATCTCAAACTTGAGTAATGGGTGAATGATCGCTTCAAGGCGTTTCTTTGCGCCAATGTCTGTAAATACTAACTCACGCATGCGGTCACGGCTTAAGCTGCCGTCTGCGCTGATCATGGCTTCGCCAAATTGTTGTTTGATCATTTCTATAGCTGCGCCACGAGACGCAGTAAGGCTGCGAGAGATAGCGTCAGCATCGATAACTACCGCACCTAAAACTGCAAACATGCCTGCAACTGTGCTTTTCCCACTGCCAATGCCGCCTGTCAATCCTAAACGCGTTGGTTGATGCGACATACAATTTGGCGAATTTAAAGTGAAGCCAGACCCACAAGTTTTAAAATGGCTTGTGGCCCGAAAAACATGGCACTGAAACCAGCAAGTCCTAAAAACGGCCCAAACGGAATATAGCCACCTTCACGTAATTTACTGGAAAATTTAAGCGCAATGCCAACAATTGCACCTATGACTGAAGCCATCAAAATAATAGGAATCAATGCCTGCCAACCATACCATGCACCCAGCGCCGCGAACAGTTTGAAGTCACCAAAGCCCATGCCTTCTTTGCCCGTAATGAGTTTAAATATCCAGTAAACGAGCCACAACGAAAAATAACCAGCTGCAGCCCCCCAAACAGCGGATTCAAGTGAAACATTAGTCACCTTCAAAGCCGCTAACAACAAACCAGCCCAAAGCAGAGGCAGTGTCATGTCGTCAGGAAGCAAAGTCGTGTCCCAATCAATCATTGACAAAGACAATAATGTTGCACTAAAACCGCACCAAGTTAAACCAGTTGGCGTTAGCCCCCAACGCCAAATGCAATAAAAGAAAAGTGCGCCCGTGACCAGTTCGATCGTCGGGTATCGCAAGCTAATAGGTGTTTTACAGGCGGAGCATTTGCCGCGTAAAAATAGGTAGCTTAGTACGGGAATGTTTTCGTACCACTTGATTTGATGAGCACATTTGGGGCACTTGGAACGCGGCAGCATCAGGTTGAATACCGCTTCGTCAGGCAGCGTTTCCCCTTTGAACTCAGCGACTTCAGCTGCCCATTGCCTTTCCATCGTTTTGGGCAGACGGTAGATAACGACATTTAAAAAGCTACCGACCAACAAACCGATGATGCCAAAGACACCGGCTTGCACAATTTCTAAAGACAGCATTAAACGACTTGTCCCAGCTTGAAAATCGGCAAATACATAGCAACCACAATACCGCCGATAAGGGTGCCCAAAAACACGATGATGATCGGCTCAAGCAAGCTAGACAAGCCAGCCACCATGTCGTCAACTTCCGCCTCATAAAAGTCAGCTGCTTTGCCAAGCATGTGATCAATCGTGCCAGATTCTTCACCAATGGCGCACATTTGCAACACCATGGATGGGAAAACGTTGGCGTTCGTCATTGCTGTGGTCAAGCTTGTACCCGTGGATACTTCCCGTTGAATGCTGGTAGTCGCATTTAAGTACACAGAGTTGCCTGCAGCCCCGCCCACAGAATCAAGCGCTTCAACCAGCGGCACACCAGCTGCAAACATGGTGGATAAAGTTCGCGTCCAACGTGCGACGCATGATTTTTCTACCAAAACACCAAATACAGGCACTTTGAGCAAAATCCTATCCATGGCCATTTGCATTTTTTCATTGCGCTGCCAAGCTTGCATAAAGAAGTAAATACTGCCACCAATCACGCTGAAAATTAGCCACCAGTAACTGACAAAAAAGTCACTCATAGCCATCACTAACAAGGTGGGCGCTGGTAAGTCCGCGCCGAAAGAGCTAAAGACACTCTTAAAAGCTGGAATCACAAAAATCATGATGATGGTTACCACCACAAAAGCCACCACAACCACCGCGATGGGGTACATCAGTGCTGATTTTATTTTTGATTTGATAGCCTCCGTTTTTTCCATGTACGTGGCTAAACGGTCGAGTAGGGCTTCCAAAATACCAGCGGTTTCGCCCGCTTCAATCAAATTGCAATACAAGGTATTGAAGTATTTCGGGTATTTGCGAAAAGCTGAGCTCAGCGCCGTACCTGTTTCAACCTCGGCGCGAATATCACTTAAAAGTTTGGTAACGCTGGGGTTGGGGTTGCCACGCCCCACAATGTCAAAAGTTTGTAACAGAGGTACGCCAGCCTTCATCATCGTGGCAAACTGACGCGTGAAAATCGCGATGTCTTTCGGTTTGATGGCCTTACCCGAGCGTGTGGAGCGCTTTTTGATCTTGGTTGGCAGCACACCCTGGCGTCGTAACGAAGCCTGAACGATGTTTTCACTGGCCGCACGTATTTCGCCACGAACCTGCTTTCCTTTGCGGTCTTTGCCTTCCCATTCGAAAACAAATTCTTTAACGCTGTTACTTGCAGTGGTTGCCATAAGTTCCTAGAAGATTAATACACGAGAGTATTCAAGCCGATTATTAATAAGGCATATTAAGTTGATTATGCGTGTCTAATCAACAGCTGACTCGCTAATTGTAATAAAGCATCCGTATATTGGCTAGGTTTTAGGTGGTTCAGTGCTGCTATGGCTCGCTTCGCTTCAGAGGCTGCAGCTAGTCGAGATGCCTCCAAAGCGCCAGTTTCACGCACTGCCGTCAAAATGACGCTTAATTGCGACAAATCACCTGTTTTGATGGCCTGCTGAATCAGGTTTCGCTGTGATTCCGTGCCACGTTGCATCGCAATAATCAGTGGCAATGTGGCCTTGCCCTCACGCAAATCATCGCCTAGGTTTTTACCCATGACTGCTGGATTGCCGTCATAGTCCAAGACATCATCTATGACTTGAAAAGCTGTTCCAAGTGCTTGTCCGTATTGGGCGCATGCATCTTCAACCACTGCATCAGACTTTGCCAAGATAGCTCCTAACCTTGCGCTGGCTTCAAACAACTTGGCTGTTTTAGAACGAATAACACGTAAATAGCCAGCCTGATCTAAAGATGGGTCATGCATATTCATCAACTGCATGACTTCGCCTTCGGCGATCACATTGGTGGCGTCAGACAAAATTTGCATGATGCGCATATCGCCGGCATCCACCATCATTTGAAATGCTCTAGAGTACAAAAAATCACCCACCAAGACGCTAGCAGGGTTGCCAAAAGATTCGTTTGCTGTGGCTAATCCGCGACGCATTTTTGACTCATCAACCACATCGTCGTGCAAAAGCGTGGCCGTATGTATGAATTCGACCACAGCTGCCAAGTTGTAACGTTGCTCGCCTGCATAACCCAAAGCGCCGCAAATGAGCAATAACAAAGCGGGCCGTAAACGTTTGCCACCTGCAGAGATGATGTACCTAGAAACTTGACCAACCAAGGGCACTTCCGAGTCAAGTCGTTTGGCAATGACTAAATCAACCTGCGCCATATCGGGGGCAACGAGGTCAATAGCGGCTGAACTGGAGCTAAATTGAGCAGACAAAATATGATTACCGTGAAGTTTGCTTATTATAGAAAGCCCAGAGAACACTTTTTGAAGGCAAAGAGCATTGCCTTTGTCACTAAGGCTTCGCTTTCTGAGAGCTAGCTTTTTTGATGCGAGCCATGCTATAATGTAAGGCTCTATGGAAATTCTTCCGTAGAACTTCTAGGAAGGTTATTATGTACGCGGTCATAAAAACCGGTGGCAAACAGTTTCGTGTTGTCGCTGGAGAAAAAATTAAAGTAGAACAGATTGCTGCGGATGTAGGCCAAGAGATTGTGTTTGATCAAGTGCTTGCAGTCGGTAACGGCAGTGAGCTCAAAGTAGGCACACCTTTGGTATCCGGCGCCACTGTTACGGTGACAGTTTTGTCACATGGATTGTTTGATAAAGTGCATATTTTCAAAATGCGCCGTCGCAAGCATTATCAAAAACGTCAAGGCCACCGCCAGCAGTATACAGAGCTGCAAATCGGTGCAATTACCGGTTAATTGGTAAAGTTTATTGACGAAAAATAGGACAAACTGTCATGGCACAAAAAAAAGGCGGCGGCTCTACGCGAAATGGTCGTGATTCCAAGCCGAAAATGCTTGGCGTGAAGGCTTTTGGGGGCGAACTCATCTCTGCTGGCGCGATTATCGTTCGCCAACGTGGTACCAAGTTTCACCCAGGTAATAATGTGGGTATCGGTGTTGATCACACTTTGTTTGCGCTCAAAGACGGCACCGTGTCGTTTGCTGTTAAAGGCGCGCTTAACAAGCACATGGTTAATATCACCCCCGTAGCAGCTTAAGTAATTTCGCTCTGCGTTGCAAAAAGCCCGCTCAGCGCGGGCTTTTTGCTTTTTTAGCAGCTAGTAGTTAGCTGATAAAAATACATCAACTAAAATAACACCATGAAATTTGTAGACGAAGCCTATATCGACATTTCTGCAGGAGATGGCGGGGCGGGCTGCGTCTCGTTCCGACACGAAAAGTACAAAGAATTCGGCGGCCCCAATGGCGGCGACGGTGGCCGTGGCGGCCATGTCTTTGCGGTGGCAGACTCGAACCTCAATACCTTGGTCGATTTCCGTTTTTCACGCCGACATGACGCCAAGCGCGGCCAACACGGCATGGGCTCGGACATGTTTGGCGCTGCGGGCGACGACATCATTCTCAAAATGCCGGTGGGCACCATCATCACCGACTCTGAAACGGGCGAGGTGCTGTTTGAACTCTTGGAAGATGGTGAAATCATCACCATTGCCAAGGGCGGCGATGGTGGATTCGGCAATTTGCGCTTTAAAAGCGCGATCAACCGTGCACCGCGCCAAAAAACACCGGGTTGGCCAGGTGAGCGAAAAAGCTTGAAATTAGAGCTTAAAGTTCTGGCAGACGTTGGTTTGCTGGGTATGCCAAACGCCGGTAAATCAACCTTTATCACCGCCATTTCAAACGCTAGACCACGTATTGCAGACTACCCGTTCACAACGCTGCACCCCAACTTGGGCGTCGTTCGGGTCGGCCCCGAGCAAAGCTTTGTGGTGGCGGATTTGCCGGGTTTGATCGAAGGTGCATCTGATGGCGCAGGCTTGGGACATTTGTTTTTGCGCCACCTGCAACGTACCAGATTGTTGTTGCACATCATCGACTTAGCACCGTTTGACGAGAACGTTGACCCTGTGACACAAGCCAAGGCGATTGCCAAAGAGCTGAAAAAATACGACGCTGGCTTGTTCAAAAAACCGCGCTGGTTGGTGCTGAACAAGCTGGACATGGTCGATGGCGACAAACGCGCTGAAGTCGTCGCCGATTTTGTGAAACGCATGAAGTTCAAAGGGCCAGTTTTTGAAATCTCCGCTTTAACGCGCGAAGGTTGTGAGCCCTTGGTCAAAGCGATTTACAAACACATCAAAGCCGAGCAAGTGTCTGAGCAAACGCCGGAGTACATTGACCCACGTTTTGTTGAGTTACCTGAGTAGATGGCTGAGTAAGTTGCATCTTCAATGCATAATTCCATATTGCTATATATTTTATAGCAGCTTAGGCGGTAAATACGCCGGCTGCAACCATGTTTTCCTATAAATATACGCTGTTCATGACTAAAACGCTACTCAAAAGCGCAAAACGCATTGTTGTCAAAGTCGGCTCAAGTTTGGTGACCAATGAAGGCCGTGGCTTGGACGAAGCCGCCATCGCGCACTGGTGCAGCCAAATCGCCAAACTGCGTGCGGATGGCCGCGAGGTCATCATGGTGTCCAGCGGTGCCATTGCAGAAGGCATGAAGCGCCTAGGTTGGGCCACGCGCCCTAGTGCCATCCACGAGCTGCAAGCCGCCGCTGCCGTCGGGCAAATGGGTTTGGCGCAGATATATGAGACCAAGCTGCGCGAAAATGCCTTAGGCTCAGCCCAAGTGCTGCTCACGCACGCAGATCTAGCCGACCGCGAGCGCTATTTGAACGCCCGATCAACCCTGCTGACACTGCTCAAACATGGCGTCGTTCCCGTCATCAACGAAAACGACACTGTCGTTAACGAAGAAATCAAGGTCGGTGACAACGACACTTTGGGCGCTTTGGTGGCCAACCTAGTCGAGGCTGATGCCCTGATCATTTTGACCGATCAAAAAGGCCTCTACAACGCTGACCCACGCAGCAACCCTGCCGCAGAATTCGTTCATGTCGGTAAAGCCGGTGACCCTGCTTTAGAAGCCATGGCTGGCGGAGCAGGTTCTAGCATCGGCCGTGGCGGCATGATTACCAAAATTTTGGCTGCCAAGCGAGCAGCGGGTTCAGGTGCATCCACCGTGATTGCCTGGGGCGCAGAGCCTGAAGTGTTGGTTCGTCTCTCTCAAGGCGAATCTATCGGTACGCTGCTGATCGCGCAAACGCAAAAAAACCAAGCCCGCAAGCAATGGATGATGGACCATTTGCAGCTGCGCGGCTCGGTCACCGTTGATGCTGGCGCCGTCAGCAAGCTGCAAAGCGTCGGCACCAGCTTGTTGCCGATAGGTATGACGGGTGTAGAGGGCGATTTTTCGCGCGGTGATGTGATTGCTGTGCGCGATGTTGCAGGTTTGGAAATCGCCCGAGGTTTGGCGAACTATGCGAGTTCAGAAGCGCGTTTGATCTGCCGCAAAGCCTCTAGCGAGTTTGAGAAAGTGTTGGGCTATGCGGCCGAGCCAGAGATGATTCATCGCGACAACATGGTGCTGTCTAAACCGTAAATTTCAGGTTTAGACTTTCGATTTAAGTCTTCAGGGCGCTGATTTGTCTTTGAAAATAATCGTGGTTCGTTTTAATGACGTTACGATTTGATTCACGTTTTGAGCTGCCGTATTTCCAGTACAAACACCTTGTTTTGCCAATGCCAAAGCATGTTTTGACTGTACGTCATACATCGATTTCCATTGCGGCTCTTTGACGATGCCCCATGCTTTTGAAGCGGCATCGCTTTCTTTCGCAATGATGCGGGCATAGGTTTTAAGCTCACCGTTGCTGCAGTTGATCACTTCATACAAAGCATTCAATACACCACTTTGGCTGCGCGCCACGACCACGTAGCGCACCAAGCCGTCGCCCACTATGGTCACTGCTGCTGGGTCAAGCGCCCAGGTTAAATTTGAAATTGTCGTTA
>JAYUJX010000651.1:0-13442 GCA_043764955.1 Polaromonas sp. | reverse complement strand
TGAGGGCGTTTTTGAACACAGAATGCCTTTAAAAATGAAAAATTTGAGGGGGGAATCTAGGGAAATATGCCGGATTGAGTAATATCTATTACAAACTTATTTGCTATAAATATGATAGCTATTAAGTTAATAAATACGCCGTCTAGGGCCATATTTAATCCCTATTTTAGACGATTTACAATGTTTCAACACCAAACGCGCATAAAAAAGAGCGCCTCAGCGCCCTTTTAACTTTGGCCGAACTCAATCGGCTAGAGTTGCAGGTTCACTTGCTGACTGGCTTGCTCTTCACAGCCTTGACAGCCTTTACCGCGACTTTTTTAGCCGATACAGCTTTTTTCGCAACCGCTTCAATAGTTGCTTTTGGTGCTACAGCGGGCTTAGCAACTGGTTTTGCAGGCGATTTTGCAGGCGATTTGTTCAACTGAGCACTGAGTTCGTCAACGCGTTTGGCCAAAGCTTGCACTTCTTTGGCAGTCGGCATGCCCATTTTGCTCAAAGCTTTGGCGACTCGCTCTTCGAAGATGTTTTCCAGCTTGTCCCACTGGCCTGTGGCTTTGGCAGTGATGTCAGTTGCCACGCCAGTCGCTTTGGCGGTGATGCCGTTGGCCATGGTGGTCATTTTGCTGGTGGCTTCTGAGATTTTTTCTTCTGCGGCGGCTTGCGTCTTGCGTTGCAAGCCCACACCGTCTTTGACCAAGGTTTCAAACACTTTGCCGCCTTCAGCTTGCGCTTTTGAGAAGGCACCCAGACCTGCCAGCCAGATTTGCTGCGCAGAATCTTTCACGCTGTTAGCCAACTGTGCGCCTGTAGCGGTTGCTTCTGTTTGAGTAGCGGATTTTTGTAATTTCTTGACCATAGGGCCTCCAATGTTAAAAAGTAAAGCAAAACCAAAGGGGTGACAAACGTTTGCCACGTTGTGCGTGGAGTTACTTTAACCTTAGAACTGCTAAGTGTTTAGGTGCTGGGTTCTAGAAATCTAGAGTCTAAGGACTAGCGAAAAATGGTTTAACTGCGGGTTTATGCTGAATACAACACGGGTTAAAGTGGGCAAAAATGTTCGATTAATCTGGAGTTTTACTATGCAATATTTCGTCACAGGTGCAACTGGTTTTATCGGGAAGCGTCTGGTTAAAAAGCTGCTGGAACGTAAAGGCGCGGTCGTCCACTTTTTGATTCGCAAAGAGAGTGAAGGCAAAGTTGCAGGTTTGCGGGATTACTGGAACATTGATGCAAAACGTGCCGTTCCCGTTTATGGCGATTTGACCAGCAAAAAATTGGGCGTTGCAGCGGATGCAATAAAAGCGCTCAAAGGCAAAATCGACCACTTCTACCATCTGGCAGCGGTGTATGACCTGAGCGCTGACGAGGCCAGCCAGATCGCCGTCAACATTGACGGCACGCGCAACACCATTGAGTTTGCCAAAGCCCTTGACGTGGGGCATTTCCACCACGTCAGCAGCATTGCAGCAGCGGGCTTGTACGAAGGTGTGTTCCGAGAGGACATGTTTGACGAAGCTGAAAACTACGACCACCCCTACTTCAAAACCAAGCACGAGAGCGAAAAAATCGTCCGCAAGGAATACAAAAACGCCTGGACGGTGTACCGCCCCGCTTTTGTGGTGGGCGACAGCGTTACCGGCGAGATGGACAAAGTTGACGGCCCGTATTACTTCTTCAAACTCATCCAGCGCATGCGCCAAATCTTGCCACCGTGGATGCCGTCGGTCGGTATTGAGGGTGGGCGGTTGAACATTGTGCCGGTTGATTTCGTCGTCAAAAGCATTGATCACGTGAGTCATGGCAAGGATATCAAAGGCAAAGCTTTCCACATCGTTGACCCCATGGGCTACCGTGTGGGTGATGTGCTGGACATTTTCAGCAAAGCCGCGCATGCGCCCAAGATGAACATTTTCGTCAATGCCGCTTTGTTGGGTTTTATCCCCAAAAGCGTGAAAAAAGGCATGATGGCGCTCGCCCCCGTGCGCCGCGTGCGCAAGGCCATCATGAAAGATTTGGATTTGCCAGAAAGCATTTTTGAATTTATCAACTGGCCGACCCGCTACGACAGACGCGACCTGGACGCCGCCCTCAAAGGCAGCGGTATTGAATGCCCGAACCTGAAAGACTACGCTTGGGTGCTGTGGGATTATTGGGAGCGCCATCTGGACCCAGCGCTGTTTATCGACCGCACCCTTAAAGGCACGGTGGGCGGCAAAGTGGTGCTCGTCACAGGCGGCTCATCTGGCATTGGCTTGTCTGCCGCATGCCGGTTTGCCGAAGCGGGCGCGACCACCATCATCTGCGCACGTGGCGAAGAGCAATTGGCAGAAGCTAAGAAAACCATTTTAGAAGCTGCGGGTAAAGACGCCAAAGTCTTCACCTACTCCGTCGATATCGTCGATGAAGCGCAATGCGCCGAATTTGTGCAAAAGCTGGGGGCAAACCACGGCGGTGTGGATTTCTTGATCAACAACGCCGGCCGTTCCATCCGCCGCGCGATTGAGGCCAGTTACGACCGCTTCCACGACTTTGAACGTACGATGGCGCTCAACTACTTTGGCGCACTGCGTATTACTATGGGCTTGCTGCCAGGTATGGTCGCCAAGCGCAAGGGGCACATCGTCAACATCAGCTCCATCAGCGTATTGGTCAACGCACCGCGTTTTTCTGCCTACGTGGCCAGCAAAGCAGCGCTAGACGCCTGGACCAACTGCGCCGCTTGCGAATATGCCGACCAGGGCGTCACCTTCACCACCATCAAAATGCCTTTGGTGCGCACGCCGATGACCGCGCCGACCAAGATCTACGACAGCATGCCACTCTTGATGCCCGAAGAAGCCGCAGACATGATCATCCGCGCCTGCGTCGACAAACCCGTCGAAATCGCCACCCGTTTGGGCACCTCCGTCGGCCTACTGCACGTCGCCGCTCCACGCGTCGCGCAAATCTTGATGAACACGACCTTCCGCATGTTCCCGGACAGTGCAGCAGCTAAAGGGGACAAGTCAGCGAAACCTACCCTGTCGCCAGAAGCGATTGCCATGGCTTCTATGATGCAGGGGATTCACTTCTAAGCAGGTTTCAAGTCAACAAAAGCGCCTCAGATATTCGTATGTGTCGTATATGAAGCGCTTTTTTATCTGCTATTTTATTTATAGCTACTCAGTCAATAAATAAGACGGGTATAGGCATATCTTTAACCTATTTTTAAATATTTCTTGGTGGGGATAACAACCCACCTAATGGTCGTTCACCATGCCACTGACCAGCAAGAAAGCATAGCAAAAGCAAGTGGGTGGAACCGACGAATTTAAACCCGTGGGCAAGCAGCATTTTGCTCATCGCGTCAGATTGCGTCGTTTTTACGCTTGTAGCCATCGCTTGTAGTGGGTTTGTCAATTAAGTTTCGCTTCTTAAAAAAGCGATAATCCTAGCAGTATTTGCTATTTCTATTCATATTAGTAGCAGGTTCAACATCTTCTTAGGAGTTTGGCATGATTTTGGTCACGGGCGGGGCGGGGTTTATTGGGGCTAACTTTGTGTTGGACTGGCTGGCGGCGCATGACGAGCAGGTGCTCAATTTGGACAAGCTGACTTACGCTGGGAATTTGGAAAATTTAGCCTCTGTCGCCAATGACAAACGCCATATTTTTGTGCAAGGTGATATTGGAGACAGGGCTTTAATGGACTCGCTTTTGGCCAAACACCAACCCCGTGTCATCGTAAATTTTGCGGCAGAGTCGCATGTGGACCGGTCGATTCATGGGCCGGAAGACTTTATTCAGACCAACATTGTGGGCACGTTTCACCTGCTGGAGGCGGTGCGCGGGTATTTTGGCAAGCTGGAAGGCGCTGCGAAAGTGGATTTCAGATTTTTGCATGTGTCAACGGACGAGGTCTATGGCTCGCTCACGCCCAAAGAGCCAGCTTTCACTGAAAAACACCAATACGAGCCGAACAGCCCGTATTCAGCAAGCAAAGCCGCCAGCGACCACTTGGTGCGCGCCTACCACCACACCTACGGTTTGCCCGTACTGACGACCAATTGCAGCAACAACTACGGCCCTTACCATTTCCCAGAAAAGCTGATTCCGCTGATGATTGTGAACGCCTTGGCAGGTAAAAACCTGCCGATTTACGGGGACGGCCAGCAAATTCGCGATTGGTTGTACGTGAAAGACCACGCCAGCGCGATTCGCCGTGTACTAGAAGCGGGCAAACTGGGTGAAACCTACAACGTGGGCGGCTGGAATGAGAAACCGAACGTCGAGATTGTGAACACCATTTGCAAGCTGCTGAATGACTTGAAGCCCCGCGCAGATGGCAAAAGCTACGCTGAGCAGATTACCTACGTGACTGACCGCGCTGGCCATGACCGCCGCTACGCGATTGACGCCAGCAAGATTGAGAAAGAATTGGGATGGAAGCCGGCCGAAACCTTTGAATCAGGTATCCAAAAAACCGTTGAATGGTATTTAAGTCATGCCGATTGGGTCAGCCATGTGCAAAATGGCAGCTACCGCGAATGGGTGAACAAGCAATATGCCAGCTAATCCGCTGACAAGTCCCTAGTTACAAGCTCATATGCAAGTTCAAAAAATACTTCTATTCGGCAAGGGTGGCCAAGTTGGTTGGGAACTGCAGCGCAGCCTAGCGCCGCTGGGCTACGTGGTTGCTGTAGATTTTGACAGCACGGATTTGTGTGGCGATTTCACCAACCTTGCAGGTTTGGCTGAAACTGTGCGCCAAGTCAAACCCAGCATCATTGTCAACGCCGCTGCTCACACAGCTGTGGATAAGGCTGAATCTGAACCTGATTTAGCCCGCACCATCAACGCCCTAGCGCCTGGTGCGATTGCGGCAGAGGCGCAAAAGCTGGGTGCCTGGCTGGTGCATTACTCGACCGACTATGTGTTTGAC
Organism: Polaromonas sp.; assembly: GCA_043764955.1. Lineage (GTDB taxonomy): Bacteria > Pseudomonadota > Gammaproteobacteria > Burkholderiales > Burkholderiaceae_C > Aalborgiella. The sequence continues at coordinate 8,519 of JAYUJX010000651.1, read as the reverse complement.
GGCTCGGGCAGCCAAGCTTGGCAAGAATCCGATACGCCAGCGCCGTTGAGCGTATATGGCCAAACCAAGTTAGAGGGCGAACAAGCTGTGGCGGCAAACTGCGCCAAACACCTGATATTCAGAACCAGCTGGGTCTATGCCGCACGGGGCGGCAACTTTGCCAAAACCATGCTGCGCCTGAGTAAAGAGCGCGACAGTTTGAACGTGATCGACGACCAGATCGGTGCACCTACGGGGGCGGACTTGCTGGCGGACATCACCGCGCTGGCGTTACAGCGCGTTCAGACACAGCCCGAGCTAGCCGGTTTGTACCACTTGGTCGCCAGTGGCTCTACCTCGTGGCACGGCTATGCTGCGCTGGTGATTGAACATGCGAGAAACGCAGGTGTAGACATCAAGACCGCTCAGAATGCTATTTATAAAATAGCTACTCAGGCATACCCTACGCCGGCTAGACGGCCTTTAAACTCTAGATTAGACACTTCAAAATTGCAAACTACGTTTAACCTGCATTTACAACCATGGCAACAGGGTGTAACTCGAATGCTCACTGAGATACTTTGAAATTCTCTAAACTATCGAGAAATTTTCTGAAATTTTATAAATCACCATGACTTCACAAACTGCTAAATATCAAACCTCTCGCAAAGGCATCATCCTAGCTGGGGGCTCAGGCACGCGCTTGCATCCTGCCACGCTGGCACTGAGCAAGCAATTGCTACCGGTGTATGACAAGCCGATGATTTACTACCCGCTCAGTACCTTGATGCTGGCAGGCATCCGCGATGTGCTCATCATCAGCACGCCGCAGGACACGCCACGCTTTCAGCAGCTGCTGGGTGATGGCAGCCAATGGGGCATGAATTTGCAATACGCGGTGCAGCCTAGCCCAGATGGGCTGGCGCAAGCGTTCATCATTGGCGACAAGTTTGTAGGCAATTCACCCAGTGCACTCGTTTTGGGTGACAACATTTTTTATGGCCACGACTTTGCACACCTTTTGTCTGATGCAGATACCAATACCGCCGGTGCAACGGTGTTTGCCTACCATGTGCAAGACCCAAAACGCTACGGTGTGGTGGCTTTTGATGGCGAAGGAAGAGCGTCCAGTATAGAAGAAAAGCCAGTTGTGCCTAAAAGCAGTTATGCCGTCACCGGTTTGTACTTTTACGACAACCAGGTCGTCGACATTGCAAAAGCCGTCAAACCCAGCGCCCGTGGAGAGCTGGAAATCACCACAGTCAACCAAACCTATTTGGAGCGTGGCCAGTTGAATGTGCAAATCATGCAGCGCGGCTATGCTTGGTTGGATACAGGTACGCACGACAGCTTGTTGGAAGCGAGCCAATTTATTTCGACCTTAGAGCATAGACAAGGTTTGAAAATTGCCTGCCCTGAAGAAATTGCTTGGCGCAATGGTTTTATCAGCAGCGAGCAGGTTGAAAAATTGGCACAGCCGTTGGCAAAAAATGGCTATGGCCAATATTTGTTGCGGATGCTCAAAGAAGGTTGGGCGCTATGAGCGAGAAGATTGCTGCCAATGGTTTGAAAGCAACTGCTACGGCCATTCCTGATGTGCTGATCATAGAACCCAAAGTGTTTGGTGACCAGCGCGGTTTTTTCTTTGAAAGTTTTAACGAGGAAGCTTTCCATCAGGTAACGGGCTTGACGGCAAAGTTTGTTCAAGACAACCATTCACGCTCAGCCAAAGGCGTATTGCGCGGTTTGCATTACCAGATTCATCAACCGCAAGGCAAGTTGGTTCGTGTTGTTAGCGGTGAAGTGCTGGATGTTGCAGTGGATATTCGTCGTTCATCACCCACGTTTGGCAAAGCAGTCACCGTTTTACTCAGTGGCGAAAACCATAAACAGCTTTGGGTACCGCCCGGTTTTGCACATGGTTTTGTAGTGTTGTCAGAAACAGCTGATTTCCTCTACAAAACGACGGATTATTACGCACCTGCGTTCGAACGCTGCATCTTATGGAATGACCCGGCTTTGGGCATTGACTGGCAGTTGACAGAGCAGCCCAAACTTTCGGGCAAAGATGCTACGGGCGTACTCCTAGCACAGGCAGAAGTCTTTGCCTAACTCTGAGTCACAACCTAAACGTCTGCGCGTCCTACAATTTGGGCGTTTCAACAACGCCGAGCAAAACGGTGGCATAGAGCGCCACATGAAGCTCTTGTGTTCGGGGTTAGCTGACCTAGATGTGGACGTCACCTATTTGGTGGCTGGTGATTCGCTGCGCACCAAAGATTCGCTAGTCAACACGGCGACAAATAGTTATCGCATGCTCGAGGCGGCAACTTTAGGCACCTTTTTCAGTACAGCGATCTCGCCGATGCAGGTCATCAAAGCGATGAGTATGCATAGGCAGCAACCGTTTGATGTGGTGCATTTGCATTTCCCGAATCCTCTGGCGCACTTGGCTTCGTTTTTATTGCCTGCCAATATCAAGCGCGTTATTACATGGCACAGTGATATTATTCGGCAAAAGCGTTTGCTGGCGATGTACTTGCCATTTTTAAGACGCATTGCTTTACGCGCTGATGCGCTGGTGGCGGCGACACCCGCTCACTTTACGTCATCTACGCAAATCCCTGATAGCTTGCCTGTTACAAAGCAACATGTGATTCCCTATGGACGTGATTTCAGTGATTTGGCATTGACGCCAGAAACGGCTGAGCTTTGCACGTCCATCAAAACAAAGGCAACATCAGTTTCAACTTCAGGACATATCATTTTTGCACTTGGTCGGCATGTGTATTACAAAGGCTTTGATGTGTTGATCGAAGCCATGCAGCATATTGATGCGCAATTGATTTTAGGTGGGTATGGACCACTTAAGCTAGAACTGCAGCAGCAGGCACAACGCCTAGGCATTGCCCATAAGATTACTTTTACGGGGTCAATTGCAGAAAACGAACTAGCTGCTTACTTCAATGCCTGCGATGTTTTCTGCCTGCCATCAGTTGAGCAAAGCGAGGCTTTCGGACTCGTTCAACTCGAAGCGATGGCTTGCGGTAAACCTGTGGTCTGCACGCAGTTGAACAATGGCGTGAATGTGGTCAACCAAGCGGGTGTCACGGGTCTGGCGGTTCCGGTGCGGGATGCGACAGCTTTGGCAGAAGCACTGAACACGTTGCTCAACGACAATGTCTTGCGCTCAAAACTTGGGCAACAAGCAAAAGCACATGCCGTCAGCGGATACTCACTGACTGCGATGTCAAACAGCCATGTAGCCCTTTACTCTTCGCTTTAACTTTTGCATGTTCACATGCTGCTTTCGACTTGACTGTAGATGCCCATCGTTTGATCAACGCAACTGTCCCAAGAGAACTCTGCGCTTCTGGCCAAAGCTTTTTGTGCTGATGCAGCGCGAATATCAGGCGCGGTGATCATGGTTTCCATGGCTTTGGCAATATCGTCAATGTCATGTGGGTTGACCAACAGACCTGAATCGCCTACCACTTCTGGGAGAGACGACACATTCGAGGCAATCACCGGCACACCGCAGGTCATGGCTTCTAGGGGCGGTAAACCAAAGCCTTCGTAAATCGATGGGTACACCAGAGTCAAAGCACCGGCGATGATGACCGCCAAGTCTTCGCGCTCAAGGTAACCCAATTGTCGAATTTCACCAGCGGCAACCAAGGGTGCCATCTGATTTTCTAGCGACGAGATATGCCACCCTTTCATGCCGACCAGCACCAGCGGGTGATGCTTGCGAATACCTGCTGGCAGCTGCATGAAAGCCAGTAAAGCAGAGCTTAAATTTTTTCTAGGCTCTAAAGTTCCGACTGCAAGAATATATTTTTGATAGCTCAAGCCATGCAGTTGCAACACAGGGACAGACTCTTCTTCACTCAAAGGACGGAAAAGCTTTTCCACACCTAACGGAATATTTTTAATCCGAGACTCCGCAACGCCAAACATATCCATGATTTCATGCTTGATGGCTTGTGAATCAGTGATGATCATCGAAGCACGCTCCATGCTCTTTTGAAAATGCTTATTCATGTTGCGCACACGGTCTGCAGGGTGCATTTCGGGGAAACGTATCCAAGACAAATCATGCACTGTCAACACCAACGGACCTGCGTAATTAAAAGCCAAGAAGTTAGGCTCGTGATATATACCTTTTACTTTATCAAAAGACCGTTCGTTAAAGTAAGACTGCTGAATAATGCGGCTGATCTCGTATGTCTTAGGAATGAATTTTTTCAGCAAAAGCTTGATATTTCGAATCTGCTTAATCGGCTTATCACGCACCTCAGTGCTCCAACCGTTGGCATAGAACATGTTCAACTCTAGGTCTTCGAACTTTTGCAATCCTTTGGCTAAGTGGTAGGTATATTGACCAACACCCGTTAAAGGGGACAACAAAGCGGTCGCGTTTAATCCAACTTTCATTTCATTTCCTGTTTTTCTGCAGTCTTTGCCGATTAGGAAGATTCCAGCATCCAACGCAAAGTATTTTGCAAAGCAATCGGATCATGCGTGCCAATTGTTTTATGAAGTTTTGAAACATCACCGCATAAGCGATGTAATTCATTGGCTCTGACAAAAGCTGGATTGACAACGATACCCATCTGATGCCCAGTCAATTCAACCAATGCATCGATGACCTGATGCAAGGTATACGTCTTACCTGAACAAATGTTATAAATTTCACCTGCTGCGGCTTGGTCCAATAGTTTCAAGTACGCATCAGTCACCATGCGAACATCGTTGTACTCGCGTTCAACCGTCAAGTTTCCAAGCTCAACCGTAGTCGCCTGGCGTTTGAAGTGAGAAACGATTTTCGGAATGACGAAAGATTCAACTTGACCAGAACCCGTGTAGTTAAAGGGTCGCACGAAAAACAATGGCAAACGATCTGCGTACGTCATTGCCAAATGCTCCATCGCCAGCTTGCTCATGGCGTAATGGTTGAGTGGCGCTGGTGCTTGCATTTCTGAAATTGGAGACTGCTCACAATTACCGTACACATTGGCGCTACTCGCCAACAAAACGCGTTTTGGTGGTTTCGGTAATTTCAACAAGGCATCAAGCAGATTCAGCGTACCAATCACGTTGACCTCATAAAAAGCACTGGGCTTGTCATGCCCAACAAAGCTGATACCCGCCAAATGCACTACCACATCAGGCGCAGCAGCATCCACTTGCGCTTGAACTGCTTGGGGGTTGGTCAAGTCTGCGTTGAAGGCAAAAACATCGTAACCAGCCTCTCGTGCCTGCTTGACAAAATGCACACCGGTAAAACCGTCTGCACCCGTTACCAACATCCTCAACATTTTCAAAACGAAAACCCTTGTCGGTTGCGTCGCACGTCCTCTGTAACCATCATCTGGCAAAGTTGCTCCAATGTTGTCGTAGGTGCCCAGCCAAGAATGTCTTTGGCTTTTTGAGGATTGCCAATCAACAACTCCACTTCAGCTGGTCGATAAAATTTAGGATTGATACGCATCACCGTTTGACCCACTTTCAAAGCTGCGCCAGAACCAGCAAACTCTTGCTCAAAATGTGGTGCAAATGAGGCAATCACCGCCGTTTCGTTAACCTCGCTGCCTTTGAATTCAACATTGATGCCGACACCTTTGAAGGCCATCGCTACAAAATCACGTACGGTTTCAGTACGGTTGGTCGCCAACACAAAGGTGTCTGGCTCATTGGCTTGCAGCATGCGCCACATACCTTCAACGTATTCTTTGGCAAAACCCCAATCACGTTTGGCATCGATGTTGCCAAGCTCTAAGTAATCCAATTTACCGAGACACAATTTAGCCACCGAGTCTGTGATTTTCCTTGTGACAAATTCACGGCCACGCAACGGGCTTTCATGGTTGAACAAAATGCCACTGCTGCCGAAAATTCCATAGCTTTCGCGGTAATTGACTGTCATCCAATGCGCATACAGCTTGGCCACACCATATGGGCTGCGTGGGTAGAACGGTGTGTCTTCTATTTGCGGGATAGCTTGTACCTTGCCAAACATCTCAGATGTACTTGCTTGATAAAACTTGATTTTTGGATTTACCAACCGGATTGCTTCTAACAAATTCAAAGCACCAATTCCGGTAATCTGAGCTGTCGTTGTCGGTTGGTCAAAACTCACGCCGACAAAGCTCTGCGCGGCGAGGTTATAGATTTCAGTAGGCTGCACCTTTTGCACCAACGCCATGCTGGAACCCAAATCAGTCAAATCGTATTCAACCAAATGTAAATTCGGATGGTTTTGAATGCCCAACTCATCAATCCGCCAAAAATTAACGGAACTTGTTCTGCGATAAGTTCCATAGACGTCGTAACCTTTGCTTAAAAGCAATTCGGCCAAGTAAGCGCCATCTTGGCCAGTAATACCTGTGATCAGTGCTGTTTTCATCAAGTCAATGTGGGAGTGTTTCAGTGACTCAGATTATAGTCTCGCGCCAACATTGCCCTTTGACCAAGCATAAGGTATGCAGACCTAAAACACTTTAAAACCGCTCTAATTCCGGGTGAGATAACGCACCACCGCGCACCACCATTTTTCCGTACTCAGCACAGCGCTGTAGTGTTGGAATTACCTTGCCAGGGTTCAACAAACTTTGCGCGTCAAAAGCGCGCTTAACGCCAAACATTTGCTCATTTTCTGCAGCTGTGAACTGGACGCACATGGAGTTGAGTTTTTCGATCCCAACACCGTGCTCGCCTGTCACACTGCCGCCCATAGCGACGCTGGTTTCCAAAATATCTGCGCCAAACAACTCGCAACGGTGTAGTTGATCCGCGTCATTCGCATCAAACAAAATCAAAGGATGCAAATTACCGTCGCCAGCATGAAACACATTGGCACAGCGCAATTGGTATTTTTTTTCCATTTCAGCTATAGCGATCAAAATATCCGCCAAGCGCTTGCGCGGGATGGTGGAGTCCATGCACATATAGTCCGGACTGATGCGGCCCGATGCGGGGAAGGCGTTTTTACGGCCACTCCAAAACCGCAGGCGTTCTGCTTCGCTTTGGCTGATGGCAATAGCACTGGCACCGCAGCTTGTGAGAACCTGCGTCATGCGGCCAATTTCTTCTTCGACCTCTTCCGGTGTGCCGTCGCTCTCGCACAGCAAAATAGCCTCAGCGGTTAAGTCATAACCAGCATGGACGTAATCCTCCACGGCGGCGGTCATGGGTTTGTCCATCATCTCCAAACCAGCTGGGATGATGCCTGCTGCGATGACAGCAGCCACGGCATCGCCCGCTTTACGAATGTCATCAAAACTCGCCATGATGCAACGCGCCAACTGCGGCTTAGGGATCAATTTGACGGTGACTTCCGTCGTGACCGCCAACATGCCTTCGCTGCCAACGATCAAACTGAGCAAGTCGTATCCAGAGGCATCTAAAGCATCACTGCCAAACTCAATCTCTTCACCTTCTATCGTGAAACCTTTGACTTTGAGCACGTTGTGCACCGTCAAACCATATTTCAAACAATGCACACCACCCGAGTTTTCAGCGACGTTGCCGCCAATAGTGCAGGCGATTTGGCTGGACGGGTCTGGAGCGTAATACAAACCCAGGGGTGCTGCGGCTTCTGATATCGCCAAATTGCGTACACCACCCTGCACCACAGCAGTGCGGCTTTTCGCATCCAGTTTCAAGATTTTGTTGAATTTCGTCAATGAAAGCGTCACACCATTTGCGTGGGGCATCGCGCCACCGCTCAAACCTGTACCAGCACCGCGCGCGACGACAGGCACGCCCATGTCATGGCATGACTTCAAAATGCCCTGCACTTGCTCATAGGTTTCTGGCAACGCCACCACCATGGGGCGCTGGCGGTAGGCGGTTAAGCCATCACACTCAAATGGTGTGGTGTCTTCGTTGCGCCAAAGTAGCGCATGTTTTGGCACCACCAAAAGCAAGGCTGCAACGACTTTGGCTTGCAGAGATGCTTGACTGCTCAGTTTCATTGTTTAAATACCCGCTCTTAAATTTGCTTAAAATTTTGCTCGATAGCTTAATCGTTAAACAATTTTATAGACTATTCAATAGCCTTACCCATGTCTTCAACAACCTTTTTCGCATCACCAAAAACCATCATGGTTTTGTCCATGTAGAACAACTCATTGTCCAAACCCGCATAGCCTGCAGCCATGCTTCGCTTGTTGACAATGATCGTTTTAGCTTTGTAGGCTTCCAGAATCGGCATGCCATAAATAGCGCTACCTTTGACGTGAGCAGCCGGATTAACAACGTCATTAGCTCCTAAAATAATAGCAACATCGACTTGTCCAAATTCGCCGTTGATGTCTTCCATTTCATGCACTTGGTCATACGGCACTTCAGCTTCTGCCAAGAGCACGTTCATATGGCCAGGCATACGACCGGCCACTGGGTGAATCGCATATTTGACATTGATGCCTTTTTCTGTGAGCTTGGCTGCGAGTTCTTTAACCGCATGCTGCGCACGGGCCACAGCCAAACCGTAACCAGGAACAATCACCACGGTTTCAGCGTTAGACAACACAAAC